>NZ_JAUBRN010000044.1:0-63405 GCF_036701875.1 Microcoleus sp. MON1_C5
GGTATTTTAAAATCCCAAAAGCCTTTCGACCCCAATTATGTGATCGCTACCTCTTGACAGGTCAAGACAGTATCTACATAGATATTGTTCAACCCGCAATTTATCATTGGTAATTGATAATTTTGTCGGGGCGGGTTTTACCAACTATCTATGTTTAAAACCCATAATATCATAAACCCGCCCCCACCCAAGGACTCCTAAAATTAGAAAAAATGGCGATCGGCGATCGAATATATCGCTCATTGGCGTTCTAATTTTGCCAATTCTTTCTGGGCAAATTCGCGGAAAATGTCGTCAGAATCGTTCTGAGCGCGATCGCGCACAAGTTCTAAAGTTTGAGGGCGATCGGGATATAACTCAATCATAGCTGCAAGAGCTGTTTGCCGGGGATTATCTTGCCAATCATACTTGCGATCGAAGGGATCATGGATAGCAACCTCGCACAATAACTCAAATAATTCTGGGTCATCTTTCCACCCCCGTGCTAATTCTTGTACTGCTGAAGATCGCACAGCCCAATTATCGTCTGATTGAGCGTGTTGTTTGAGAATGGGTAAGGTTTCTGGGTCATCTTTCCACCCCCGTGCTAATTCTTGTACTGCTGAAGACCGCACATACCCATTATCGTCTGATTGAGCGTGTTGTTTGAGAATGGGTAAGGTTTCTGGGTCATCTTTCCACCCCCGTGCTAATTCTTCGACTGCTGTAAGTCGCACATACCACTGATCGTCTGATTGAGCGCGTTGTTTGAGGATAGGTAAGGTTTCTGGGTCATCTTTCCACCCCCGTGCTAATTCTTCGACTGCTGCACGTCGCACAAGCACATTATGGTCTGATTGAGCCTGTTGTTTGAGGATAGGTAAGGTTTCCGGGTCATCTTTCCACCCCCGTGCTAATTCTTCGACTGCTGCACGTCGCACAGCCGAATCATCGTCTGATTGAGCGCGTTGTTTGAGGATAGGTAAGGTTTCCGGGTCATCTTTCCACCCCCGTGCTAATTCTTCGACTGCTGCACCTCGCACATCCGAATCATCGTCTGATTGAGCGCGTTGTTTGAGCCAAGGTAAGGTTTCCGGGTCATCTTTCCACCCCCGTGCTATTTCTTGGACTGCTGCACGTCGCACATCCGAATGATCGTCTGATTGAGCGCGTTGTTTGAGCCAAGGTAAGGTTTCTGGGTCATCTTTCCACCCCCGTGCTATTTCTTGGACTGCTGCACCTCGCACATCCGAATCATCGTCTGATTGAGCGCGTTGTTTGAGGATAGGTAAGGTTTCCGGGTCATCTTTCCACCCCCGCGCTATTTCTTGGACTGCTGCACGTCGCACAGCCCAATCATCATCAGATTGATCCCGTTGTTTGAGCCAAGGTAAGGTTTCCGGGTCATCTTTCCACCCCCGCGCTATTTCTTGGACTGCTGCTTGTCGCACATCCCAATTATCGTCTGATTGAGTGCGTTGTTTGAGCCAAGGTAAGGTTTCCGGGTCATCTTTCCACCCCCGTGCTATTTCTTGAACTGCTGCTTCTCGCACAGCCCAATCATCATCAGATTGAGCCCGTTGTTTGAGAATGGGTAAGGTTTCCGGGTCATCTTTCCACCCCCGTGCTAATTCTTGAACTGCTGCTTCTCGCACAGCCCAATCATCATCAGATTGAGCCCGTTGTTTGAGCCAAGGTAAGGTTTCCGGGTCATCTTTCCAAGTTGCTGCAACTGCTGCTACTGCTTGTCGGCGAATTTCATAAACTAGGTTGTCATCTTCTTGAGGTGCTGGTACTGCTTGTCTGCGAATTTCCCAATCTAGGTTGTCATCTTCTTGAGGTGTAGAAGCACTGCTATTTTCGTATTTAGTTAACTCTTTGACTCGCTCGCGCAACTTACTAGCAATAGCAGCGATATCATTTCTATTCTTGACTTCGGAAACACACTCCGCCGCCAAAAATAGATTGCTAAACTTTTCTGCTTCCCCATTTTCACCAATCAGGTATTCCAGGACTTCACCGGTAAATTTAGCATCCACCATTCCTGCCATTAAACCTAACACTTCATGCCAAGACTCATCTCGCCAGTGTTCCCGGTAAACTTGAATCAAGTCATCTAATTCAATCGTTTTTTGTTTTTCAAATTCCCGCAAAAACTCCCAAGCATAAAGAGATAATATCATATCCGGTTAATTCTCCATAATAAAAGTGGTTGGCAGTCGCAAAATTGAGTCCTGATTAGCTCAAAGCTATCACAATAGCGAGCAGCGGCGCTTCAAAGCTGCTTGCAAAAGAGTGTTGTACAGTTTTTCCTTAACAGTATAAGCGCCGAATCTTTCCAAGTGCGGATTGTTCATTTGAGCGTCGAAAAGCAGATAAGATCGATCGCGCAATCTCTCCACCAACTTCACCATCGCCACCTTAGAACCCTCGGGAATTCGGTAAAACATCGACTCCCCAATAAACGCACCGCCGATCGACAATCCGAGAATACCGCCCGCCAATTCGTCCCCGCACCAAGTCTCGAAGCTGTAAGCCCAACCGGCCTCATACAAACCCCAGTAAATCTTCTTGAGCTCCTTAGAAATCCAAGTCGTTTCGCGATCGGCACAACCCTCAACCACCGCCCCAAAATCGCGGTTTACAGCCACCGAAAATCGATTTTGATTGATTTGGCGACGCAGGGATTTCGGATAGGTAAATCTTTCATCCAGGGGAATCAGCGCCCGCTGCCGGCTCGAATACCACCCCAAACTTTCCTCGCCGTCATTGGCCATCAAGAAATAGCCTTGCGCGTATCCTTGTATAATTGTCGGTATATCATATTGCATATATTTATCAGTTGTCATTTCTCAGTTAACTTTTCAAAGTCAACATTAGCAATTAGGAATAATCATGTCTGAAATCATTGAACCTATTACCTTACCGCCCGCGAAAAACCCCGAACAAGAAGGCCAATGGCTCCAACAAACGCTGCTGGCATGGCTAGACTCCGAGTTTATCCCAGAAGCAGCCAACCAGCAAATAGCTAAAAGAGCTGCCCAAATCTATGTCCGCCAGCGTATGGAAGGCGAAAACGACTTGGGCAGCCTCGTAATTGCGATCGTCACCGAAATGCAGGCCTATGATTTTTCTAAAAGCTTCTACGGCGAATTTGCGATCGCCAACGCCGTCAGCGACTTGTTACTCGAAAGTCTCGGCATCGATAAATGCTGTGGCCAGTGAAGCAAGAAGGAGAAAAATTTAACTCATAAGTCTGAAACAAAAATCAACCCCAAACCTAATCCTGCCGATTAATTGTGAGTTTTTTTCTTCTTCCTTCCTTCTTCCTTCTTCCTTCTTCCTTCTTCCTTCGTGCTACCAGCTAGACTTCACAACACCGGGCAAAAGACCTTCGTGAGCCATTTCTCGCATCATGTTGCGAGACAGTCCGAAGTCACGATAGTAACCTCTGGGCCGTCCAGTTGCCCAGCAGCGGTTCCGCAAGCGAGTCCGCGAACTGCTGCGGGGTAGCTGTTGCAGTTGGCGGTGAATCGCCATTTTGTCCATCTGATTGTTAGCTTGGTCAAACTGGTCTTTCAGGTCTTCCCGCTTGTCGGCGTACTTGTCTACGAGTCTCTGGCGCTTTTTCTCGCGCTCGACCATGCTCTTCTTAGCCATAATCTGTTGATATCCTTAGATTAATCACAATCTACTATTTTACTATATTTTTGTCTTTTTGGATAACTTTAGTTTTAAATATTTTTATTTACACCCAACAACTTATATCATTTGCAGGATGCCTCAGCTAATATTGTGCGATTGACAGTTGCTCTAATTCGAGCTGACGCACCCTAGGAACTACTCTTGGTTCTCGCCAAGAGTTTGTTGTGCAGCGTGTCGAATGTGGAGGATGCGAACTGCGGACACATCTTCACTTTCGGCAATAGTGAAAAGAATGCGGTATGAGTTGCGCCCTTTACCGTAAAGTAACTGCCTAATTTCTTTACTGAAGTATTGATTTTCCCTGGCGAGAGGACAGCGTTTTGGCATCGCTGATAAAGACTCGATCGCCTTCAACAATCCCTCATACCACTCCCTTGCTTTCTCTGGTGATGTCATCTGAGATAAGAGCAGGAATGCACTATCCGCTTGTGCTTCTGCAACGCTAGAAATTTCTATGAGATATCTCATCAGTTTGTTGGAAAACTGTACTTTGTGCGCTGTGATTTAGCAAATTCATCAAAAGAACGGAACCGTCCTAACTCAAAATCATTTAACCCCTCCTGAATACCCTCAATAGCTTCTTCAGAGTCTCGGGCTTCCCATTCTAATATCCGAGTTAGCAATTGGGCCGCAACAAGGCTAATATCTTGTCCTTCCCGAGTGGCTTTTTCACGAAGTAGTGCCTCTATTTCTGGACTGAGGGAAATCGCAATACTCATATACTTACTTCCTTAGCATTAAGCTGTTGACAATAATTATAGCAAAGTAAAAAAACGATCGACTGACAAACTTTATTCACAAACTTTTCATCTCAGCAATTGTAAGGTGTGTCAGCTCCTATTGTTTAATCCTAGTTGCTAGCCTCCGCACTGACGCACCCTAGGAAATATTAGCAGAAGGGCACAAATCTGCAAGTTCGCAAATATTGCAAGCCGGATTTCTCGCATTACAAACTGCCCTGCCGTGATAAACCAACCGAATCGACCAATTTTCCCAATCCGGCTGCGGCAACAATATCATCAAATCCCGCTCGATCCTTGTAGGATCGGTATGTTCGGTCAATCCCAACCGCTGAGTCAAACGTTTGACGTGAGTGTCTACTGTCACGCCCATATTAATACCAAAAGCGTGAGCGAGAACGACATTAGCTGTTTTGCGGGCAACTCCGGGCAATTCTAGCAGCAGTTCCATCCGCTGCGGCACTTGATTGTTAAATTTATTGACGATCGCCTGACAAGCACCTTTAATGTTTTTAGACTTATTGCGGTAGAAACCAGTCGATCGCACGAGACTTTCGAGTTCTTCTAAATCAGCATTTGCCAAAGCAACCGCATCGGGAAAACGCTCAAACAAAGCCGGCGTTACCAAATTTACTCGATCGTCCGTACACTGAGCCGAGAGAATTGTCGCCACCAGCAACTGCACGGGAGTTTCGTAGTTGAGAGTGCAAGGAGCTTCTGGATAGAGGCGTTTGAGGCGAATCAGAATTTCGAGCGATCGTTGTTTTAAACTTAACTTTTTAGGCATTAGTCAGTAGTCATTAGTCATTAGTCACTAATCAGTAGTCATTTGTTATTTGTTTTTAACTGGTTCCCAGGCACGACCAGGGAACCCATAACCAGAGGCTCTGCCTCGCTTGCGTAGCAAAAAAAGTAGAGGAAAAAATAGGAAAACGGAAAAGTAGACATAATTCTTCCTTCTTCCTTCTTCCTTCTTCCCTCTTTCTTCATTTACTATTGCATTAAAAATCGAAAATCTATCCCAGCCAAATTAGCTGTATCGCGAATAATCAAGAAAATTCCCAAACCCAGCAACAACACCAAACCCGTCTGCATAACATTTTCCTGAATGCGGTTCGGCAGAGGAGTGCCCCGCAGTCCTTCTATTAACAGAAAAGCTAGCTGGCCGCCATCTAAAGCAGGTAAAGGCAAGATATTAATCACAGCCAAATTGATGCTAATTAGCACAGCATACTGAAACAAACTCGCAGCATCCGATTCGGCAATCCCTGCACCAATCGCCACAATCGCCACAGGCCCGGACAACTTGTCGGCAGTCTGGCTGAAATTGCTAAATAACTGCCCAAAACCTTGAACCGTCAGCACCACAATCCGCTCAAATTCTGTGGCGGCCTTGCTAAACGCCTCTACAATTCCGACTCTCTGCCGCACGACAGTGCCGTTATTAATTAGCTTCACGCCAATGCGACCTTTACCCTCGGGCGACAGTTCAGGAGTGACTGTCACCACAAATTTTTGTTCTTGGCGCTGAATTTCCAACGCTAGGGGTTGGTTGGGATTATGTTCGATTGCTGCGACCAATAATTTGCTTGCTTCAGCGGAAGCCCCCAATTCCTTGCCGTCAACAGACAGAACAACGTCGCCCGATCGAATTCCCGCTTGTTTCGCGGCCGAGCTGACTTCTGCGGCGACTTCCGGGACTTTAACTCCCGGTAGGTAGTTCATTTGTGCAGCGCCGACAGTGGTCAATTGCACCACCAGCAGGAAATAAGCAAAAATTAAGTTGGCAATTACCCCTGCACTAATGACGATCGCCCGATCGAGCACGGGGCGATTTTTGAGCAAATTCGGGTCATTTGGGGGAATTGTACTCTCGGGATCGTCGTCCGGGAAACCCACGAAACCTCCCAGGGGAAAGGCGCGGAGGGCATACTCAGTTTCCGGGCCTTGGTACTTCCAGAGGATGGGCCCGAAACCGATGGAGAAGCGGTTGACGTGGATGTGTTGAAGTCTCGCCGCCAAGAAGTGGCCGAGTTCGTGAACGACAATCAAGATACCTAAAACTGCGATCGCTGCCAAAACTGACATGAAGGATTCCACTAACACTTTTACTGGACTTTGATTTATTTTAATATCTTTTTAATATCAGTGGCTTCGGAGGGACAATTTTCAGTCAAACTGGAAGGTGGTGTTTTTGTCGGAAGTCCCGGGTGCTGCGATCGACCCGACGCTGCCAAACCGATCGCGCGATCGTACCTGAGTTTACCTCTAAAACCAATTCCCATTACCAATTCCCTATTACAAATTCCCCATTACCAATTCCCAGTTACCCATTCCCCATTATGAAAGACACTTCTTTGAATATTATCGCTATTTCTATCTTTGCCATCACCGTTTCAATATTGTTGGGGCCCCTATTCAACTTGCCAGAAGCCGTACCTGCGATCGCCACTTTTTGCCTGTTGGGGCTAGCGACCCTTGACAGTTTCCAGTGGCAAGGTCAAGGCGGTACTATTTTATTAGATTGGCTGGGGGGAACTTCCAAACAAAAGCGCGATCGTATCCTTCACCACGAAGCCGGACACTTCCTAGTTGCCCACCTCTTGGGAATTCCCGTAACCAGCTACGCCCTCAGCGCTTGGGAAGCATTTAAACAAGGTCAAACAGCCCAAGGCGGCGTCCGATTTGAAGACGAACAATTAGCATCTCAACTCCAAAGTGGCACTCTTTCCGCCCAACTTTTAGACCAATACTGCACCGTGTGGATGGCCGGAATAGTCGCCGAAAAATTTGTTTACGGCAGTGCAGAAGGAGGAGCAGAAGACCGCACCAAAATTAGTGCAATATTAACACAACTGCGCCGTCCAAGTTCCGAGATTCAACTCAAACAAAACTGGGGTTTGCTGCGAGCAAAAAACCTGATAGAAAGCCACCAATCAGCTTACGAAGCCCTAGTGACCGCAATGGAAGAAAGAGCAACTGTTGCCGAATGCTGCGACATAATTCAGCAAAATTTATAGGAAAAAGGTTACGCACTCTTGCCTTATAAACCCGGTCGATATGTAGATTTATCACAACTCCAAAAAAAATGTATATAAACCGAGTTTAAGAGCGTATTATAGGGATTAAAAATTCATGTCAGAACCAAAAAGTTTCCCAACAACACTGCAAACAGCGAACCCAAATACAGAAAAATTGTTGTGGCTGTTCGGTTTCCGGATCGACCCCGGCACCGAAATACCAAATCTATATACTCTAATTGTCTATGGAGAACAAGAGCCACCCTTAGTAGCCGGCGGTCAACTTGTATTTTTTACCCGTCCAGAACTAGCGATTAACGCTCTCCAATTGTGCAATATCGATGTCAGCGAAGTGGGAAAGCCACCCACACAAATAGACGCTATTTGCGACATTGCAGAAACGCTGTACTTGCTCGATGCCGAAGATTGTGACGAGTCAGCTACTATACTCAACTGTTTGAACGCGCTTTTCGATTTAGTGAAAGCTACTTTAATACCGATGCCAACGGAATACAAGCGCATACTTTATGATTTTGCCGATCATTTGAATATTGAGGAAGAGTTTGCAAGTTTTTTAGACGCAGAAGATATTCAGCGATCGGAAATTGTCAATGCCATTTTGTGGTGTGTGGGAGCAATTACAGCTAAATCGAGATTGTTGACCGAGTAATTTAAGAAAAACTAGAATGTGAATCGATAATAGATAATATCGCCCAAGGAAATTGTGCCATGACTGTAACAGATTTACGCTTGTGGACTGTAGAGGAATATCGCCGCATGACCGAAACAGGCATTCTCAATCCCGATGAACGAGTCGAATTAATTGACGGGCAAATTATTTCAATGAGTGCAAAAAATCCTCCCCACGCAGCAACTAATCTCTGTGCAGCCGACTATCTCAGAAATCTGCTGGCAGGACTTGCTTTAATTCGCATCCAAGACCCGATCGCTCTAAGTTATAATTCAGAACCAGAACCGGATATTGCTGTAGTGCAAATCGACCCTCGGCTGTACCAAGATTTTCATCCCGCACCAGACAATATTTTCTTATTAATAGAAATAGCTGACACGACTTTAGAAACAGACCGCAAGCGGAAAGCACCGGCTTATGCTAAGGCGGGAATTACTGATTATTGGATACTTGATGTTAACACGCGGCAAGTTTATGTTTTTCGCGAACCGGGCGAGGCAAACTACCGACAAGAAACTGTATTTAATGAAGATGATGTTTTGTCAATGCTGGCATTTCCAGAAATAGAAGTTCAGATTTCGCAACTTTTTCCTTAAGTAGGGGCAGGTTTTACTAAGAATAATTGCCTAAGACAAATAATCTCGTAAACCTGCCCCCATCAACCTATCAATTACCAATTACCCAATTATCAATTACCAAATCTTCAGAGTCGTCCCGATCGCTACAAAAAACTTAGTATTAGGGCGTAGCGTGAGTTATACTCCTACTGGAAAGACTGTGACTGCAAAAACATCCCGAAATCAAAGTTTATGAGCAACACTTCCCCGCCTCAACCAGCCGCCGACAACCCCGCAACACAAAAACTCAGCCTCTCGACAAAATTAGCTTACGGTGCCGGCGATCTAGGCCCGGCAATTACCGCTAATGTTTTGGCATTTTGCCTGCTAATTTTCTTTACCAATGTCGCTGGTTTACCTGCTGGCTTAGCCAGCAATATTTTGGTAGTTGGTAAGATTTGGGATGCCATAAATGACCCGATTGTGGGGGTTTTGAGCGATCGCACTTCTCACCCTTGGGGCCGCCGATATCCTTGGATGATATATGGTGGCATTCCCTTCGGCATATTCTTCTTATTGCAGTGGATTGTACCTAGCACCGATCGCACAGTGTTATTTTGGTACTATGTTGTGATCGCTATCCTTTTTAACACAGCTTACACCGCCGTTAACCTGCCTTACACCGCGCTCACCCCAGCATTAACCCAAGACTACAACGAACGCACTAGCCTGAATAGTTTCCGGTTTGCTTTTTCACTTGGGGGCAGCATCTTTTCATTAATCTTAGGTTTTATTCTCTCTCGTGTATTTCAAAACAACCCCTATCAACAATACTTAGTATTAGGTGCAATCTGTGCAGTTATCTCTGTCTTGCCTTTGTATTGGTGTGTTTGGGGAACTCGCAAGCACCTCGCAGCCCAACTATTAGAAAACGCAGAACTAGATAATTCTACATCGTTGCCACTGAAAGAACAGTTGCAGATTGCATTTAGCAATCGCCCTTTTTTGTACGTAATTGGAATTTATCTTTTTTCTTGGCTGGGAGTGCAGTTGACTGCTACTATTATTCCATTTTTTGTTGTTAACTGGATGCAACAGCCAGAGTACGTTTTTTACTTAGTTGCGCTCGCAGTTCAAGGCACTGCATTAATCCTGCTATTTGTTTGGAGTAAAGTTAGCGAGAGATACGGCAAAAAAGCCGTATATTTTATGGGCATGAGTTTGTGGATTATTGCCCAAGCTGGACTGTTTTTCCTCCAACCAGGACAAGTATTGCAGATGTACTTATTAGCAGTCATGGCAGGTGTCGGAGTTTCCACGGCTTATCTAATACCTTGGTCGATGATACCGGATGTGATCGAACTCGACGAACTGCAAACAGGAGAAAGACGCGAAGGCGTTTTCTATTCGTTTATGGTACTGCTACAAAAAATCGGATTGGCAGGGGGTTTGTGGTTGGTAGGCCAAGCATTAGAAGGAGCTGGATTTTTATCTACAGTTCCGGGACAGCCTGCACCCGTACAGCCAGAGTCTGCACTGTTTGCGATTCGAGTTGCGATCGGGCCTCTGCCCACAATTGCTTTAATTGCTGGCATGATTCTTACATATTTTTATCCCATAACCCGCGAAGTTCATGCAGAAATATTGTTGAAACTTCGAGAAAGAAAAGCACAAAATCAGTAAGCGCTAATAAGGAGTAGTTGGTTATTAGTAAAATCTAAAAACAACAACTACCAATAGCTAATCCGAGCCAGAGCTATAGCAATCCTCCCATCCTGTGCGAACTCTTTTTTTTGTTTGACAATGTGTCATCTTCTTATTGCATCCGTTAATTCAAAAAAAAGCCCGTTGCGCGTTTACCGAAAGGATTGCTATAGCTTGCTTGGAAGGCGAATAAAAGCGATAGTTTTAGTAAGAGTCCCGGCACCCAGAAACCTACTTTTTTTTACGCAGAAATATAAAGTGCGTAGCGCCATCCGCCCCGGTGGAAAGACCCAGAAGGCTTGAGTTGTTCGAGATGTCGATCGAGCTTGAAAAAAACAAATTATTAAATTTTATGTCTGTCGCGCACTATTGAGAGTAGTGTGTGATATACTGGAACTGTGAGTAACTGTCTAAACTTCAACAGTCATCCAGCTACTCAAAAAGTTTATAATTAAAAGAAAAGACGGATTTTTATCGGAAATTAATTCGATTAGTTGCCGTTCCAAAAATTTGCTGAATGTTACTAATTATATCTACATGGAAAATGCCAAACGTTTTAGCCTGTCAGTTAATGAGTAAGTTAACATATGCTTCTGCCGTTGACTGCGAAGCGAAAAAGGTCATAGATTACAAAGCAATACCAGCGCAAGCGACGGCTGAGGTGTTACAGTCAATTGTAAAAGTTTGGTAAAGTTATTGCGCCCCTACCGCGAAGCTGAGCGACACCGGAAAAAGTTTGCTTCGTCGCCCGGAAACCCTACATACAAGCACAACGCAGCAGACCCAAATGCAGTCCGATACAACTCTCCAGAAGTTGTAAAATAACTTTGGCAGCCGGCACAGCATAGGGATTTAGTTATTTTTGTATACTAGGTGAAAAGAGTGAGAACTATTAGAAGGAATTGGGTTCGACCAACCAAGAATCTCGTGTGATATCCTTAAGCCAATGCTCAAAGTATCAACTAGAAGGCTCGCAGAACAAAGCTGATTTTACCCCCAAAATATGAAAGAGGTCAACATGGAAAGAGAACAGGACGCTCATATCGTACCCATTAGCAACCAGAGCCGACAGGTGCAGCAATTTTCCGTTGACGAGGGAGAAGAGTTAAGCGCGCAGCCTCAGAAAGGATTGAATGTAAAACCGTTGTTGAGGACTTTTCAGCGAAAAGCCCTAATCATTATTGGGATTATAGGTCTAGTAGGCGCTGGAGCTGTTTATCAGATCCAGGGAGGCAAGAAAACATATCAAGGCGATTTTCGGATGCTAGTGGAACCAGTGACAACGGAGGCCAGAATTGCTGACCCCGCTGCCCTCGCCAATCGCACCGAGGGGGGAGGAGTACCTAATCGAGATTTTTTTAGTTTGGACTACGCAACTCAACTTGAAATTCTCAAGAGTCCTCAGATGCTTTCTGCTATTGCCAAACAAGTCCAAAAACGATATCCAAAAGTTACCGAAAAAATTCTTGAAAAAGAATTAGTCGTTTTGCGGATGGGAGAAGATGAGATGACGATGACTAAAATTTTGCAAGTTCGCTTCATGGGGGATGACCCTAAATTAATTGAGTTCGTTTTACAAGAAACTAAAAAGAAATATTTAAAGTACAGTCTTGATGAACGCAAGACTCGGATTGGTGAAGGTGTTAAATTTATTGAAGACCAGCTTCCGGGACTCAATAAGCGCGTAAACAAGCTGCAATCGGAGTTACAGGTGATACAGCAGCAGCAACAGATTACCGATCCTAAAGAACAAGGCGCGCAATTGATCGAGCAAGTTCGCACTGTAGAAACTTTAGAGTTAGAAACTCAAAGGCTACTGCAAGAACAGAAAACGCTGTACGCTAACTTGCAAAAACAATTAGATTTTACACCCAATGAAGCTATTGCCGCTTCAGCTTTAAGCGAAGAACCTCAATATAAAGAGTTGCTGACCAAGGTTAAGGAAGTAGAAGGTCAGATTGCTGTAGAAACAGCTCGTTTTAAATCTGCTAACCCTATAGTGGAAGCTTTAGAGCGCAAGCGGGCAAATTTAGTAGCTTTGCTCAACCAGCAAACTGCTCGAATTTTGGGGCAAAATTTAGTAGGCACCCAAGCTAATTCTAAAGTTCAGAATTTTCAAAATTCTATTCGCATAGGCTTGATTAAACAATTGGTTGATACTGCTAACCAAGTTGAAGTCTTAGAAGCTCGCCTTCAAGCAATCACCCAAACTAAAAACAATCTAAACCGACAAGCAACAGAATTCCCCACCATAGCCCGGCGCTACAACGAACTGCAACAGCAATTAGAAGTAGCTGCCCGCACCCGCGATCAACTTTTAAGTCAGCGGGAAACTCTGCGCGTCCAAGCAGCTCAAAGCCAAGTACCTTGGGAAATAGTTTCTGAACCAGGCATACCGCGGGATGAGAAGGGCGAGCTGATGGCAGTTCCATCGAAAGCTAAAAACAAATTGATGATGGCAGTTGTTGGGGCGCTAGTTTTGGGTCTGGGAACGGCTATCCTAATTGAAAAGTTACGCAATATTTTCTACTGTGCTGATGACGTTAAAGATGCGGTTGAAGCACCTTTATTGGGAGCAATCCCTCTTGACAAAAATGCTAGAAAATTGCCGCCTTCTATTGCTAATGCCTATGCTTATCTTGAAGGAAAAGAGGGTAATAAGAAAAATGCTGCGGAATTTATAGAAGCTTTTGACTCTCTTTATACTAATATCCGCTTTCTTTCTTCAAATCGAACGATTAGCTCTTTGGCAATTGGTTCGGCTACAGTTGGCGAAGGCAAGTCTACCGTTGCTTTAAACTTAGCTCACGTGGCAGCGCTGGCGGGTCAGCGAGTGCTGTTAGTAGACGCCAATTTGCATTCCCCCAGCCTGCACTTGCTGTTGGAACTGCCTAATGTCAAGGGATTGAGCAACTTGCTCAATAATAAAAACGAACCCCATGAAATTATCCAACGATCGCATCTAGCAGATAATCTTTTTGTATTAACTGCCGGTCTCCCGGAGCCTGGTACTGCTAGACGGCTGGCATCATCTCAGATGCAGTATTTAATGGAAGAACTTCAGGCAAAATTTGACTTAGTTATCTACGATACGCCGCCGCTGGCGGACAGTAAAGATACGAATTTTTTAGCGGCGCGCACCGATGGCATACTGATGGTTGTAGCAATTAAGCAGGTTCCCTTTTCTGTAGTCAAAAAAGTTTTCAGTCAATTAGAAAATTTTGGCATACCATGCTTGGGCACAGTGGCGAATCATGCCACTAAACGCAAGAAGTATCCAGCATCTAGATCATCAGTTGTTGAAGGTAAAAATGAATATTTGAATTTGGTACCAGCACCGTCTCGTATCCGCAAACTAGCTCCTAAAAAAGAGTGACACCCAAAAAAGCTGACCCCCAAAAAATGAATACCAGCCCCCGACAGGAGTCATGGCACTCCTAAAATTTTAGACTCTTGTTCAAGCTCCCAGATTCGTCTGTGGAGTAAATCGAAAATCTAAAATCGTTCGAGTGAGCGCGACTTGACTAAGCGCTCGCCTAACCTCTTAGACCGAAGTCTAAGATCTAAAATCTAAAATTGACTGATGGGGCACTAATTTCCATCCGGGTTGGTAGGAAATGTGACGGTAAAATTAGTCCAGCCATTCCTGCTTTCAACCTCAATTTTTCCCTGCAACTGTTCGACAAGTTTTTGAACCAAAGCTAAACCCAAACCTGTACCTCCTTGTTTCCAAGGATCGGCGTTGGGAACTCGATAAAATTTCTCAAAAATTCGAGGCAATTCCTCTATGGAAATGGACGATTGATTGCTGAGTGTAAATTGGATTTCTGAAGCCACGGCACTTGCTTGTCGCGAATTTGTCCTTTGTCCTCCCTGTTCCCCGTCTCCGTTTTTGCACTCAACTTTCAGAAAAATTTCGCCGTCATTGGCAGTATATTTGCACGCATTGTTGAGGAGCTCGGCTAAAATTCGTCCCAAACTAGCGCGGTTGGAACTGATCGTGGGGAGGTGGCGATCGCACTCTACTCGCAAATCCTGGTGGCGGTCGTGGGCCCGGGTGTAAAACGGGTCGATAATAGTAGGCAGCCAGACTTCTAAGTTTACTGGTTCGAGGTCGATCGGACAAGTTGCGGCTTCGAGCCGCTGCAAATCTAGCAAAGCATTAATCAAATCTGTTTCTCTAGTACATTCTGTTTCTAAAATTTCTAGATAAATCTGGCGCCGATCTAGCGTGGGAGAAATTCTCAACATATGAATAGCCATTTTTATATTAGCTAAAGGCGTCCGCAGTTCGTGAGAAACGGTGCTGAGAAATTCATCTTTGAGGACGTTTAAATGCTGGAGTTCGTGAACTTTTTGCTGCAATTCGGCGGTGCGTTCTTGGACTTGGCGTTCCAGGTCGGTGTTGAGATTTTGGACTTGCTGATAGAGTTGGGCTTGCTGAATGGCGATCGCGATTTGAGTTGCCAGTTGCAGCAGCAAATCCACTTCCGAAGGTTGCCACTGACGGGATTGGGAACACTGATGGACACACATCATCCCCCACAAATTGCCGTCTTGCAAAATTGGTACAATCAAATAAGCTTTGATTTGCGCTTGCTGGAACCGGGCATATTTTTCGGCGCTCAAACAGGCTTGGTCGAGGTCCGGAACCGCATAAATTTCCTGTTCGATCACGGAAGCCGATTCTTGCCAAATATTATCCGGCATGATTTCTCCCAAGATTGAAGGCCAATTTTCGGCAACGGATTCTGCCACTACAATGCCGTAATTGCTGGACTCTAAATGCAGGATTGCTACTCGGTCAGCTTGCAAAACTTGGCGGACTTCATCGACGCTGGCGTTGAGAATTTCTTCGAGGTTTAAGGATTGGTGAATCCGCAAGGAAATGTGAGTTAACAACCGATCGCGCTGCAATTGTTCGTGGAGTTTTGCAGTCCGTTCCCGCACCTGCTGTTCCAGTTTGGCGTTGCGGCTTTGCAACAGTTCCACTTTTTCGGCTTGGAGCTGATAAACCGACTGCTGCAACTGTTTGACAACTCGGTACATTTCGGTGGGGTCGAGGACTCTGAGCAAGCTGGTCTGAGTAATAATTCCCAACAGTTCTCCGCGCCCCCCGCACACGACCAACCGCTGCACTTGTTGCTGCTCCATTTCTTTGTGGGCCGTCCACAGGGAATCGGAAGGTTGAAGAAATTGCAGGGGAGTTCTCATGACTTTTTGAGCTGGGGTTTGCTCGAAATTTAGTTCGAGAAACTGTGCCTGCACGATGTCGTATTCGGTAACAATTCCCAGGGGTTGGTGAAAGGAATAGTGAAAAATGGAGGTATAGTCATCTTTGGGCTTCTCCATTGTTAATTCTTTGTTTTTTGTGATGACTACGCAACTGACTTGATGCTCAGACATCAGTTCGGTTATACTCTGCAGCGAGGCGGTGTGGGGTGCTGTAATTGGCGTAGTCATCAATTCTGCTACCCGCCGCAACTTGAGAATGTTTGAAGGCTGCAATACTTGGCGAATTCTTTCCCGCGTCAGCACTCCTAACAAGTGGCCCAATTGATTGACGATCGGCAAATAGCGAATCTTGTGCTGGCGAAATAAGGATAAAGCGGTAAACACGTCTTGGTCGTCGGATTCTGTGAGGGAGACCGAAACCGGGGACATCACTTCAGAAATTGGTATTTTGTGCAGGGCTACTTTGTGCTGGGTGTCTATTTTGCCAGAAGCTATCAGCCTCACTAAGTCGGCGGGAGTTAATATGCCGATTAACAGTCCGCGCGTGGGGCTATCGGATAAGTTCCCTGTGGTAATAGTCTGCTGGTTCTGCACGACGAGCACGCACCGGGCCCGCACCTTGTCCGGCGGGGAGGTTTCGGTCATCCCCCCCCGGTCTGAGGGTACAGGTGTTTTGACTAGGGGACAACTGTTTTGCAACTGACTCATCAGGGCGATCGCCGCTGCTAAGGAAGTTTCTGGCCCGGCAGTTAGGGGGTAGCGGTCGATCGCTTGTTCTAAGGCTGAGGAGTAAAAGGGCGGGTGGTAAAACGGCATAGTTGATTGCAGGTTGTCAGAGGGCGGCTAACTATCGGGCAAAGCCTTAGGGAACGGCAGAAACACCTCGCCTGTGCTTGGGATTTAAATAATAAACTTTCTCATTGATTATTTCCACGCAATCTGAGCTTTAGATTAATGGTGCCACTAATTCGCAATCTCACCGATCTCAAATCCTTGGGCGGTTTTTACTGCCTGCTTTTCTCCTAAGACTCTCCTATAATCAAAATAACCCGAATGTAAAGTTTTACTACAAGATTTATCCATAATGACAACTTTAAGCTTAGAGCAAATTGCAGCCAAGTTAGAAAGCGAAAATTCAGCCGATCGAATGGTGGCTTTGGCCAACTTGCGGAACGTGCCTGCTGCAGAGGCGGTGCCTTTGATTAAAAAGGTGTTGAACGACGAAAGTTTGCAAGTGCGCTCGATGGCTGTGTTTGCTCTCGGGGTCAAACCGACAGCAGAGTGCTATCCTATTTTAGTCAAATTGCTAGAAACAGACCCGGATTACGGCATTCGCGCTGACGCTGCGGGTGCTTTGGGCTATCTGGAAGATATCAGAGCTTTTGACGCTTTGGTGCGGGCTTTTTACGAAGATACTCAATGGCTGGTGCGCTTCAGTGCTGCTGTTTCTCTGGGAAATCTCAAAGATCCCCGAGCTCGCGACGTGCTGCTGAAAGCTCTCGACAGCGAGCAAGTGGTGATCCAGCAGGCGGCAATTTCGGCTTTGGGGGAAATTAAGGAAATTGGGGCGATCGATCGCATCCTCAATTTTGCTCAGTCGGAAGATTGGCTGATTCGCCAGAGGCTGGCTGAAGCTTTGGGCAATTTGCCGAGTGTTAAGAGCGTTTCGGCTTTGAAATACTTAGAAAAAGATAGGAATTCTCAAGTATCTAAGGCGGCAACAATTTCTCTCGATCGCCTGTCAAAAGCAGAAGCGTGACATAAAACTTTTAGTATGTTGAAAAACCCGGTTTATTAAATAAACCGGGTTAATCCGTATTTTAGCAATCTTAATAAAATTTATAGAGTATTCAGTAAAACCAGAATGTATTATTTAAGCTGCAAGGCTAAATCGCCAGTTAAAATAGTTGTCAATCTCCTTTAACTCAAACTAACCATGAATCAAGCGCCCAATCCCTTTAACTCAAATCCCTCCAATCCCCTAGACCCCTTGGAGCAAGAAGTTGACGATCAAGGTGAAGCATTGCCGAGACAGTACCACCCGGCAACTAAAAAAACTCTGCAAAAAGTCTTTATTATCCTGGTAGTTGTCGGGGCAATTATTGGGGGAATTCTGTCTATAGGGGTGATTTCGCTGATGCAGAAGGCGGGACTGACAGATGTGCCGGCAAGGGTACAGAATCCTAAGTGAATGGGTGGGTTGAGCGTACCTGAAGCGATCGCCGAGCCTTAATTATAATATCGTTCAATATCGTGACCATGTTGCTGGCGCGAAATTAAGATGCGCTCGCTCGCCTTCCAAAGAAATCTTAATATTTTCATTATTTTTTTTGATGCACCTGTGTCTCTACAATCAAATTCGGTGCTGTAGCGGCCCGGGTCAAAAACAGTTTTAAATAAACCACACTTATTCTGAGTAAGAGAATGTTACTTATTGCCCTATTTATCGCCACGTTTTTTTTAGCATACTGCAATGGTGCTAATGATAATTTTAAAGGCGTGGCGACACTCTTTGGCAGTCAGACCACGAACTATAAAACAGCAATTGGTTGGGCCACTATCACAACTTTTGCAGGTTCAATATTTTCTATTTTTTTAGCAGAAACGCTGGTAAAAAGCTTTTCGGGAAAAGGGCTAGTTCCAGACGAGATCGCCAATGGTCAAGATTTTCATTTGGCAGTCGCGATCGCTGCGGGTTTAACCGTTATTCTTGCTACCTTAACTGGATTCCCTATTTCCACAACTCACGGTCTTACAGGTGCCCTTAGCGGTGCAGGTTTAGTAGCAATTGGTACTCAAGTTAATTTTACTGCATTGCAGAAAAATTTTCTAATGCCTTTGTTGCTGAGTCCCATGATTGCGATTCTATTAGGAGCTTTAATTTATGCGCTGTCTCGCTACCTGCGAGTTTATTTAGGAATCCAGAAAGAATGGTGTATTTGCGCTGGTCAAATTCAACAGATTATTCCGATTCCCCAGCCCGATGCAACTAACATACTTAAGCATCACAACCGCTGATGTCGCCGTCGATTCTCTAGATAAATGCACGCAAAGGTACCGGGGAAATTTCTTACAAATCCCCAGCCAAAAGTTAGTGGATGTTTGCCATTTTATGAGTGCGGGAATCGTCAGTTTTGCCAGAGGATTGAACGATACGCCGAAAATTGTTTCGCTCATGTTAGTCGGTCAATCAATATCAGTTCAGTGGGGAAGTTTAGCAGTAGCTTTGGGAATGGCGCTCGGCGGTTTATTGAATGCTAAAAAAGTTGCCGAAACAATGAGCAAAAAGCTGACAGCAATGAATACGGGTCAAGGACTGGTGGCAAACTTAGTGACTGGATTTTTAGTTATTGTTGCCAGTCGTTATGGGCTTCCAGTTTCTACAACCCATGTTTCGGTAGGTTCAATTTTTGGTGTTGGATTGATTTCAAAAAAAGCTAATGTGCGCGTTTTCTATCAGATTCTACTATCATGGATTTTGACCTTGCCAATTGCTGCGGCAATCAGCGGCTGTGCTTACGGGGTGTTGCATCGGTAAAAATTTTAATCGTTAGTCATAGAATAGAAAGAGTTCGCAGTTGATTGGGGATTGCCATCAAAGGATAACCTTACCAAATCTAACGCTAAAAACAAGAAATCGCGCCGGGAGTTTTGGAATAAAAATTTAAGGGTAATTTATGGTTAAAAATTCTACGATCGCGCCGCCTGCTGCAGATAAATGGATTGGTGCTGGCTTTCACGCTCTTTCCGACCCCCTGCGGCTTCAGATTTTGGAGTTGCTGCGGGAACAGGAGTTGTGCGTGTGCGATTTGTGCGATCGACTTTCTGTCTCTCAGCCTAAACTCTCTTTCCACCTCAAAACCCTAAAAGAAGCCGGTTTAGTCCGCAGCCGCCAAGAAGGCCGCTGGATTTACTACAGCCTCAATTTGACGCAGTTTGTCGCCCTCGAACAGTACCTCGCCGAATACCGCCGCTTCAGCCAGATCCTGCCGGCGCGCCCCTGTTCCGACGCGGTTTAACCTATCAGCATTTCTTAATCACTCAAATACTGATATGGAGTGTTTGAGGATTGACATATCAATTTTTTTTGATATGATGGCATGGAACCAATTAGTTGAGAGCGATGGATGCAATAGCTCATAGGTTAGCTTGTACTCGGCCCGATTGCAGGCGAGAGGCGATCGCCGAATTTCTAGGTACATTTATTTTGGTTTTTGCAGGCACCGGCGCGGTGATGGTTAACAAAACTAGCGCTGGTTCCGTAACTCATTTAGGCGTCAGTTTTGTATTTGGTGCAGTAGTATGTGCCATGATTTACGCGATCGGACACATCAGCGGTGCACACTTTAATCCTGCCGTAACTTTAGGGTTTTGGGCGAGCGGTTTTTTCCCAAAATATAAAGTTTTGCCTTACGTTTTAGCGCAGTGTGCGGGTGCAATCGCAGCTTCTCAACTGCTGCTAATTACTTTAGGTGAAGTAGCAAATCTCGGTGCAACTATCCCTCTTAATGGTCACTGGTTGCAGTCTCTAATTTTAGAAACTGTTTTGACCTTTATCTTAATGTTTGTTATCCTCGGCTCGGGACTAGATAGACGCGCTCACATCGGCTTTGCCGGGATAGCAATTGGGTTAACTGTAGGGTTAGAAGCTGCATTTATGGGGCCGATTACCGGAGCTAGCATGAATCCGGCACGCTCTCTCGGCCCGGCTTTAGTGGGCGGCATTTGGGAACACCACTGGGTTTACTGGGTGGCTCCTATCTGGGGAGCACAATTAGCAGTCGCAGTTTATCGGGAATTGTCTAACGGATTTCGGGATTTTAATTGAAAGTATCATGACAAGTTTTACGCACAAACCGAGAATTTTGTTTCTATACGGCTCTTTAAGAGAGCGTTCTTACAGCCGTTTGTTGGCGGAAGAATCGGCGAGAATTATTGAGGATTTCGGTGCAGAGGTTAGGTTCTTTAATCCTCTTGAATTGCCGATTTACGGCAGCGTTCCTGATACTCATCCGAAGGTTCAAGAGTTGCGCGAATTGAGCCTATGGTCGGAGGGTCAAGTGTGGTCTAGTCCAGAAATGCACGGCAATATTACCGGCATTATGAAAAATCAAATTGACTGGATTCCTTTAAGCATTGGGGCTGTCAGACCGACTCAAGGCCGAACTTTGGCGGTGATGCAAGTTAGCGGCGGTTCGCAATCTTTTAATGCTGTCAATACTTTGAGAATTTTGGGCCGGTGGATGCGGATGTTTACGATTCCGAACCAGTCTTCGGTTGCGAAAGCTTATCAGGAATTTAATGAAGATGGGACGATGAAGGATTCGCCTTATCGCGATCGCGCGATCGACGTAATGGAGGAACTGTACAAGTTTACCCTGCTGTTGCGGGAGCAAGCCGACTATTTGACCGATCGCTACAGCGAACGCAAGGAACAAGCAGCTAAAGAGGCGATCGCACTAGCAAATCGCGCCCTTGAATTACCGGGCGCTTAGAAACCCCTGGAACCCCGACAACAACCCATAACCAACAACTAACAACTCACAACCAACAAAAAGCATGAAAAAAGTAATGTTTGTTTGCAAAAGAAACTCTTGCAGATCGCAAATGGCAGAAGGATTCGCTAAAACCATCGGAGCCGGCAAGATTGGAGTCACCAGTTCCGGGTTAGAATCAAGCAGAGTTCATCCGACAGCAATTCAAGTCATGTCAGAAATCGGCATTGATATCACCGATCAAACATCTAACCCATTAAGCGAATTCAATGCAGAAGACTACGATGCAGTAATTTCTTTGTGCGGCTGCGGCGTGAATTTACCCGAAGCGTGGGTATTGCGAGAAGTGTTTGAAGATTGGCAACTCGACGACCCCGACGGACAACCCATCGAAACTTTTCACCGCGTTCGAGATGAAATTAAAGCACGAGTTGAAACATTAGTTGACTCTCTCAAGTAAGATTAAGTAGACGGGCGGGCAGGATGCCCACCCCACAAGAAAATTAACTTTTGTGGAACAGGCATCTTGCCTGTTCTTAAGAATGGTGCAAGATGTGAGTTTCAATTAACTTTGTTGCCAATCATTCAAATTAGTCGCTGTCGCATCCAAAGAATTAGTGCTAAATTATGAGAGGCGTTCCGCCGGAACGCCTCTACATTCGTTGCGAGCACAAACCAAAAGGTTAGCACATGATTCAGACAGCAGTCACGCCTTTCAAAAACAAAATTAACTCAGCTTTAACTAAAAAGCAGATTACAGTTTTACAAATTAATCTCGGCAAACGCTGCAACCTCGCTTGCACTCACTGCCACGTAGAAGCTAGCCCGAAACGAACAGAAGAACTTTCCCCGGAAATTTGCGACCAATTAATTGAAATCATTCGCCGCTTTCCTCAAATTAAAACAGTTGATCTCACCGGCGGTGCTCCCGAAATGCTTTACGGTTTTAAACCGCTAGCGGAAGCTGCCAGGGCGGCAGGTAAAGAGGTAATTGTTCGTTCTAATTTGACGATTTACTTTGAAAAAGATTTTGAAGATATTCCCGAATATTGCGCGCAGCACCAACTCAGAATTGTGGCGTCGCTTCCCTGCTACCAAGCTGACAATGTGGACAAAATGCGCGGCAACGGTGTTTTTGACAGTTCGATTCGGGCGCTGCAAAAGCTAAATCAGTTGGGATACGGAAAAAACCCAAATTTAATTCTCGATTTGGTGTACAATCCACAAGTGCCGGCTACAGACAAGTTTTCGCTAACACCGGAACAAGGCAAGTTAGAGCAAGATTACAAGATTTATTTAGCCGAACATTTTGGGATTTGTTTTAATCAATTGTTCGCGATTACTAATTTGCCGGTGGGACGGACTAAGTTTCATTTGGAACATAAGAAACTGCACAAGCCTTATCTGGGGTTTTTGGAGGAGAATTTTAACCCCGGTACTCTGGAACATTTAATGTGCCGCAACGAATTGTCTATCGACTATTTGGGCAATGTCTACGACTGCGATTTTAACCAAATGGAAAATCTGCCGGCGAAAACTGGCAGCGGGGAAAAGATAACTGTTGCTAAATTGCTGGAATCTGGGAGTTTAGAGGTGATTCAAGAGGTGCAAACTGCTGCTTATTGTTACGGCTGTACGGCAGGTTGCGGTTCTAGCTGCGGCGGTACTTTGATTTAATTTAAGGGAAAAGTTGCGCTTTATTACAGAGTATTGCAGCGCTAAAGCGCAACTGCCAAGCTTAGGGTGTATGCAATTTAGACTGGGGAGTTTAGGTAATGAATGATTCGCGATCGCCCGAGGAAAATCCGCCAACATCAAACAGGTGGAAGCTGATTTTAGGGATTGGTTTAGCTGTGGCTTT
Source organism: Microcoleus sp. MON1_C5 (assembly GCF_036701875.1). NCBI lineage: Bacteria > Bacillati > Cyanobacteriota > Cyanophyceae > Oscillatoriales > Microcoleaceae > Microcoleus > Microcoleus sp. MON1_C5. The sequence goes on from NZ_JAUBRN010000044.1 coordinate 22,988, forward strand.
AATTGCTGCGACCAGGTTTTTTAACTTTCAAGGAATTCTGAAAAATGCCCTGGAGTCGATCGCGAGTCTCGGCCCTTGGGGCCCGGCAGCTTTTATTCTAATTTACATTGTAGCAACGGTTCTATTTATCCCTGGTTCTTTGCTGACTCTCGGTTCTGGCGTTTTGTTCGGAGTCGTTGGCGGTTCGGTTTGTGTTTCCATCGGCTCGGTTTTAGGCGCAACTTGCGCTTTTTTAACAGGAAGGTATTTAACTCGCGACTGGGTTTCCAAACAGATAGAGGGCAATCAAAAATTTAAGGCGATCGACTCCGCAGTTGCTTCTGAAGGATGGAAAATTGTGCTGCTGACGAGGCTTTCTCCCATTTTTCCGTTTAATTTGCTTAACTATGCTTTCGGAGTCACGCAGGTATCTTTAAAAGACTATTTTTTGGCATCTTGGATCGGCATGATTCCGGGAACTGTCATGTATGTTTATATCGGTTCCCTGGCCGGGAGTTTGACTGCACTTGGAGCGCAAGGGCGATCGCGCACTGCTGCTGAGTGGGCTCTCTACGGCATTGGTTTGCTAGCAACGATCGCCCTCACCGTTTATGCAACCCGCTTGGCTAAGAAAGCTTTAGACGAAAAAATTTCCCCTTGAAACCACAGCGCAAATTGGTAAAATTGTCAATAGTGTTTTTCCCATACATTATAATACATTGCTAATTTAAAAAAGTCCGTATTTTCTCTGTGTTATTTACAATTATTTTGTTATACAAACAAGATAGATATTAAAGATATCGTAAAGCACTAACCTCAAGTAGGTAAACCGAAGGTCGAAATATAAAATTGATGCCAAAATAGAAGGCGATCGTGCGCTCGGAATAAGAATTGTTTGGAGTCAGGAATGCAAGTCATACCATTTTAAATTTTAGATTTGAGATTTTAGATTCGGAATGACTGATGACTACCAGGGTCGGGAGCACCGGCCTACAGTTGCATTATTTTCTGAAAGTGGTCTCACGACTTGCCTGATATTAATTCTGCCGAATGACCAATACCGTTTGATGAATTTGATTCGGAGAGAACATTTGATGATGCAAAACCCAGCAAATCAAGCCGGATCTGTGTCTGCGGCGCCCCCACACCAAACAAAAAACCTGCGCCACTTTTGGGAAAACATCACCAATTCTGCTCAATCAAGGTGGCAGCAAGCGCACAGTCTTTGGCAGCACAGACGGCAGCGCCGCCATTTGCTGACCCTGCTAATTCTGGCCACCACGGCTTTAACCATTAGCACAACTGCTTGCATCAGCTATTTTTTTGTGCGCGGGCTAATCCTCGACAATTTAAAGCAAATAGCACTATTAAAACTAGAAAAAGGCACTGACGAAATCGACCGCTGGCTCAGCACTCGCAAAGCAGAAATAGAAACCCTTGCTTACGATCCTACGGTTAACACTCTCAATTGGAAATTAGTCGAACCCAGGTTGCAAGGAGAAATATACAGGTTAAAAGAGTATTTCATCCTGTCATTAACTCAACCGGACGGCTCGTTTATCAACACTCTAGGCAACCGCGCGAACAACAAAGACCGCCAACACTTTAAAAAAGCAATGGCAGGGCAGCTCAACGTTTCCGACCCGCTGATCGGCCGCAGTACAAAAGTTCCGACGATCATCATTTCAGCTCCTATTTGGGCCTTACCCCCCGCTCCTAATAAAGTAATTGGAACCCTATCGGGCAGCATTAAATTAGACCGAGTAACATCGGTCGCTGACAGCTTACTGTACGGTTCTGACAGTTATGCTTTTGCGCTCAATTCACAAGGAGTGCCAATTGTTCATCCCAACAGTAACTTAATCGGAAATATCGACCGGGAGACCCCAAGCTTTTTACAGTCACAAGACCCCGCACTCTCCACAATTGCGCGGCAGATGATCGACCGCCAGACGAACATCGAACTGGTAAAAATAGATAATAAATGGGTGTATGTGGCCTATGCTCCCCTCAAGGAAGTTAACTGGTCGATGGCTTTAGTAATTCCCCGCGAAAATATTGAATCCCAACTGCAAGCATTAAATTTGCTGACATCCGTAGTCGCCGGACTGCTCGTCCCGGCAATGCTAGCAGCCATTTGGCTAATTTACTCCTCCGAAAACAATCGCGCTCAAGCGGAGCGAGAAGCCATGCTCAACCGGATTGCTGGACGCATTCGCGCTTCCCTGGAATTAGACCAAATTGTGCAAAGTACAGTCGAAGAAATAGCAAGTTTGCTGCACCTAGAACGGGCGGCTTTTGGTTGGTACAAACCGCAAGAAAAAATGTTACAAATCCTCTGGGAATGTTGCCCATCTGATTCTCGGACACAAGCCATAAACTTTGAGCCTTACTTGATCGAAAATGTGTTAGTACGGAGCGCTCAAGGCGAACCAATTATTCTTTCGAGCGACACTTGGGCGGAGGGTGTAACTCAACCGCCCGACTTTAAAGCTAATAGCTATTTAGCCGTACCTGTCCATACTCAGAACCAGCCGCAGGGTTATTTAATTTGCAGCCACGTTACTCATTGGCTTTGGAGCAAGGAGGAAATCCAACTCTTAAAAGCTGTAGCCGACCAACTGGCGATCGCAATTACTCAAGCTCACCTTTACAGTCAAACCCAAGACCAAGTAAAACTTCTTAATAGTGCCTTAAATGAACTGAAAAAGACTCAAACTCATTTAGTGCAGAGCGAAAAAATGTCATCACTAGGTCAAATGGTAGCTGGGATAGCGCACGAAATCAACAACCCGGTTAACTTCATTTCGGCTAATTTACCTCACACCAGCAAATATACTAAAAATTTATTAGAATTGGTGAGTTTATACAAACAAAAGTTCCCGGAAGTCCCCCCGGAAATCGCAGACTTTACCGAAGAAATCGAGTTAGACTTTATCGAGGAAGATTTGCCGCATATATTGGATTCTATGAAAATAGGAACCGAGCGCATTCGCAACATCGTTCTTTCTTTGCGTAACTTTTCTCGCCTTGATGAATCTGACAAAAAGCAGGCGGATATTCACGAAGGTATAGAAAATACCTTGCTGTTGCTCTCCAACCGCATCAAAAATAGAATTTATATAGTCAAGAAATACGGAAAAGTGCCTTCAGTCGAGTGCTATCCGTCTCAGCTCAATCAGGTTTTTATGAACTTGCTGAGCAATGCGATCGATGCCTTGAACGAGATCGATCGCCTAGATAAAATCATTACAATTTCCACGGGAGTAGTTCGCGAAAATGGCGGTAAATTTCTGAAAGTGGCGATCGCCGACAACGGCCCCGGCATTCCCGACAGCGTTAAAGACAAAATTTATAACCCATTTTTTACTACTAAACCAGTGGGCCAAGGCACTGGTTTGGGGTTAGCAATTAGCTACAAGATTGTAGTGGATGGACACGGCGGCAGCATCAAAATTTCTCAACCTCCGGGCGGCGGGACGGAGTTTTTGGTAAAAATTCCTATTAGTAACGGGAAGTAATACCATTTTAGATTTTAGATTTTAGAATGGGTAATGACTGATGAAATAATGTTGGGAGCTTGCCTATAGTTGCATTTATTTTTGAAACAGGTATAAGAAGGAAGTGGGAAAGGAAGCCTACGGATTTTGTAACGGCGGTAACGGATACAGGGAAGAGAGAAGAGGGGCTCAACAGTTTTAATTAATGCTAAACTTACGACCGTTGGCTAAAATTAGAAGAGTTTTAGTTTTGGTTAAAGGAGTTTTATGGCTGTTGGCAAGGATACAATTTTCGAGCGCTTTTTGTCGCCCCTGATTCGACTGGCGATCGACGAACAAGCACTGAAACGACTCTACGAAGGTATCGACTGGGAAACAGCGGGCGATCGCTACCGACAACCCGACTTAGTTTATCCCGAATATTACACCAGCCAAAACTTTCACGGCATTAAACGCGGCTACCTCAACCCCGGTGCCGCCGTTTCCTACGATCCAATCACGCAATATGTTTTGCCTCCCCACGAAACAGTCGTCAGGCAAGGCTTAATTGACGCTGTGCGGGTGAAACCGCGCCGAATTATAGATTTGGGATGCGGCACCGGTTCGACAACGCTCATGCTCCAGCAAGCCTTTCCCGAAGCGGAAGTTGTCGGGCTGGATTTGTCGCCTTATATGCTGGTAGTTGCCGACATGAAAGCGCAAAAAGCCGGCTTAAATATCGAGTGGTTGCACGGAAATGCCGAAAGCGTTGCTTTTGGCGATGCCAGCTTCGATTTAGTCGCAGCTTCCTTGCTGTTTCACGAGACGCCGCCTGCTGTCTCGCGGGCAATTTTGCGAGAAAGCTTCCGCCTGCTGAAGGTTGGGGGACAAGTGGCAATTTTGGACGGAAACCAAAAAACTTTGCGGCAGACAGAGTGGCTGACTGATATCTTTGAGGAGCCTTATATTAAGTCTTACGCGGCTGGCAGCCTCGATGCTTGGGCGGGGGCGGCTGGATTCGCGGCGGTGCAAACTCACGAACACTGGTGGACGAATCAGGTGACGCAGGGCGTGAAACCTTTGCCGGGGGAAGATTTGGAACAGGTGCAGGTGGCAAGGGGGTGGAATTTGGGCGATCGAACTCCTGATTTTGATGGGGATTTACCGGGCATTCCAGCTCCTGCTTGATCTATTAACTGTTGTCTGTTAATGGTTAACTGTTAGCAAACTAATGACTAATGACTCATGACTAATGACTCTAAAAGCAGTTTTATTTGATTTTAATGGCGTAATTGTTAATGACGAGCCGATTCACGAGAAAATAATCGATCGATTGATGCTCGATGAAAATCTCCAGCTCAAACGTGGGGAGTTTCGAGAAGTTTGTTTGGGAAAAAGCGATTGCGCTTGCATTACCGCACTGCTAGAGCGCCGGGGACGATTTCTGACAGAAACATATCTTGAGCGACTGCAGCAGCGCAAGGCCCAAGCTTACAAAGCTCAAATAGATACTTTGGAGAAAGTGCCGATTTATCCGGGTTTGGCAGAATTTATTGACAAAATTCGGGTCGCCGGACTAAAAATGGCCGTAGTTAGCGGGGCAATGCGATCGGAGATAGAATTGGTGTTACATCGGGCCGGTTTGGCAGCAAACTTTGAGTTCATTGTCGCAGGCGACGACTTGACGGCGAGCAAACCAGCACCCGACGGCTATCTATTGGCTGTGGAACTTCTCAACCAGAAATATCCCGAATTTAACCTGCAACCGATCGAGTGTTTGGCGCTAGAAGATACTTTTGCGGGGATTGAAGCGGCGAAAAAAGCGGGGATTCAGGTAGCGGGTGTGACTCACACTTACCCGTTTCACATGATCCAGCGCCAAGCCAATTGGACGGTGGACTATTTTGCTGATTTAGAGTTGGACAGAGTGGCGCAAGTTTGCTCGATCGCTCCCACTGAGTCGGCTGCAGAAAAAACTTGACCTTTTTAGCAGTTACGTGCTAGTGTAGGTGACGGTCTGCGAACGTGAGAGCAAGCAAGACCTGTAAGCCTTTTAGATTCGGCAATCCCGCATCTAAAATGCTAAATTAAAACTCAATCAGGGGAATTAGCTCAGTTGGTAGAGCGCTGCGATCGCACCGCAGAGGCCAGCGGTTCGAGTCCGCTATTCTCCATATGTCGAATTAGAAATTATTTGTCGTTGTTAACACATTAATGTCCTCATAATAGACAATACCTAGCTTCAAGTTTGAGAGGAGGCGGGGAGTGCGATCGCAAACTCTGCTCCCCCTCCCAAAGATGAAATTACCTCTATTTTACCCCGATGTTTTTCCACAATCTGGTAGCAAATCGCGAGGCCAATACCAGTGCCTTTTCCTGGTGCTTTAGTTGTAAAAAATGGGTCAAATAGCTTGCTTTGGATCGCGAGTGAAATGCCAGGGCCGTTATCGCTAATTCGCACCAGAATTTGGCTACTGTCCAACTTTTGTGTCTGAATGAAAATCTGAGGATTTTTACCTTTTTTAGAGTTATGCGATGACTCTTCTAGTGCATCTATCGCATTTACTATAATATTCATAAATACTTGATTTAGCTGCGCTGGATAACACTCTATTTCGGGCAATTCTCCATAGTTTTTGACAACTTCAATTCCCTGCTTGAGGCGGCTGCTCAAAATCAATAGTGTATTGTCAATGCCTTCATGGATATCAACTAATTTCATTTGAGCTTCATCTAAACGAGAGAAGTTTCGCAAAGACAAAACTATTTGCCTGATGCGTTCTGAACCGATTTTCATAGAGTCAAGCAGTTTTAGTAAATCTTCTCTGAGAAAGTCTAGTTCTATCTCTGCGATTTCTTCTGCGATCGCCTCTGTTGGTTGCGGGTATTCCTGCTGATAGAGACTAAGTAAATTTAGCAAATTTATAATATACTCGCTAGCATATTCTAGATTGCCGTGAATAAAGTTAACAGGGTTGTTTATTTCATGGGCTACCCCTGCCACCATCTGACCTAAACTGGACATTTTTTCGGTTTGAATTAACTGGGTTTGGGTGTGTTTGAGTTCGTAAAGGGCTGCTGTAAGTTCTTCTGTTCTTTGTTCTACTCGCTCTTCCAAAGTTTGGCGAGCCTGTTCTAATTCATGGGTGTATTCTGCTACCCATTCAACTAATTGATTGATGGATTTGGCTAAGGTGCCCACTTCATCTTCTGTGGTAACAGGTACTTGCAAATCAAAATTTGCTTGTTGAGTAATAGTTTTAGCAACCCTCGTTACCGCTTGGAGAGGAAGGGCGATCGCGCGGCTGGTACAGATGGCTAGAAAAATAGCGATCGCGACTGACACTAACATACTCACTACGATGATTTGCACTCGCAATTCCTCAGCTCTATTAAAATTAATGTAAGCTTGTCCCTGCTGTGCCTTAGCTACTTGTGTCATCAAGCTCAAACTCTCTGACAGCCGCTCAAACTTCACATCGAGCTTAACTGCTTTATCCCCTCTAATTAAATCCAATACTTGCTGCTGTGCATCTTCAACTTCCTCTGGTTTTAGTGAGGAGGGAGCTATTTCTTGCCAAAAAGATTTGAGCAATTGAGAATACGAATCTGTCGCAGTTGTATAACCGTTTAACAGTTCCTTTAATTCAGAAGAATTAACTGCTAATTCTGTGGAATGTTCTTCCGTAAAAAAAGCTAGTTCTGCAATATGTTTTTTGACTACATCCACATCTTTCAAGAACTTAGCAGTTTCATATTCAAACCAGATTGAATCTCCCAAAACTGAGATTAAGCGTTTGGGATGTGACTGCACTGCTTGCACGGAATATTCTAAATCGCTGAGCAAATGTTGTTGCTCATCAGCGAAGGTTAGAGCTTGGAAAGCTTGCTTTTGGTAATAGTCTCCACAGAGCATTCCTCCTGTGGTTCCTAGTACGGCTATTCCAATTGCTAGCGAGTAGCCATAAGTAATTTTTTTTGCAATGCTTAAGCCAGAAATGAAGCGGTTAATGGCAGTCAAGGGAGTTTTTTTGATAGAATTTTTGATGTGGCGATCGCCTTCCGTATCGCCTTCTGTGACAGCGGCTTTATTTTTCCGTCTATTTAGGGTAAGATTGGGGAATTTTACCGCCTTATTTTCTCCCTGTTCAAATTTTTGCATACTAGCAACCTGAGCTAAATTTTAAGAATTTTATTAGTAAATGCACATAAATAAAGTCTCTTATTCGTAGTAGGGGCTATATTCCCTATAGTTTAGGGATTAAGGACTAAAGCTGTACTACAAATTCGGTATTAAATAAAATTTAATATTACAAGACATTACCCTGACCAATGGCTTTATAAGCTTCACGAATCATGTTATAATCACTGTCGTTTGCTGGCACCAGTTTAGCTCCTTGATACTTATCATTAGCTTTCCCAACTAAAATGGCTTCAATTATTTTGTCTTGATTTTCTACCAAGCGAGTGCGGATTTTTTCCACAAGTGTATTAGGCAGGTTGCTACTAGCAACAAACAAGTCACTAGGTAAGGGTAGCCCTGTGGCAATAATCCGAAAATCATTGGTTGATAAACCGTCTATTTTTAGCAGATCTTTGTATCTATTCAAACCAATTCCTAATGCATCAACTTGTTGTTTTTTAATAGCTTGCAAACCCTTTTTTCCCAACATTGAGATTTGGAAGTCGGATTGGGGATTTAAGCCAGCATCCATGAGAATTTTAATCGGCCCTAGATGACCGCCAGTGGCACCTACTTCCCACATACCTATTGTTTTACCTTTCAACTGTGCTAGGGACTTAATCTCGCTATTGGCAGGAACAAGAATAAGCGAGTGATAGTTGGGGCGGGTGATGGCAATGATGGGAACAGCATTTGTCCGGGCCCGCATAATCACATATTCAGATGGCCCTGTTAGAGCTAATTTTAGCTGACCCGACTGGAGAGCTACGGCTGCTTCTATATAGTTATCTACCGGGAAAAATTCAATTTTTTTCTCCAAAACTTCCCCAATAACAGTCCGAAATGCTTGATAATTTTGTTGTAAATCTTCTGCTCCCTGAATATCAGTTACGGCAAATTCAAGGGTTTCTGGTTCACTGACGGCCAAATTGGAAAAACTGCGATTAGATTGACTTACTGTTGTAGAACAGCTTGCTACAAACAATAGGGAGAACCCAACAAAAGGCCGCCTCTTCATAATTTTTAGGAATTTTAGTGGCAGTTGAAAATTTCATAACTATTATAAGCTATTTGGAATAAGCTTTGATTAAAAGAGATTATCCATTGGTTAAACTCCAGTGCGGAAAAATCTTTAAGAAAATTTTTGATCGGTGTTTGGGTTAGCAGCGTAAGGCAGCGGATATTGTAAACCTAACTGCTTAAACGCTGCCCGTGGTAAGTGACAGGAATCGCAAACGCCACAAGCAACCTCACCGTCGGTGTCATAAGACTAAGTTTTTTCCGAAGGCACTCTCCAATTATTGCCTAATTTAATGATTTCTGTCTTGTTTAGCTCAATCAGCGGTGTTGAGATAGAAATTGCTTCGCCTTCTCTTCCTTGTCTTGTCCCTAACCGCAATACTTGTTGTATGGCTTGAATATAATCGGGGCGACAGTCTCGATAGCCGGAATAGTCTAAAGCGTTGACGCAAATGCAAATGCGATCGGCGTTGAGACTTTCGGCCTAGGCGAGGGCAAAACTTAGGGAAATTGTATACGAAAATTGTATGGCGAGTGGGAACGTAGGTGATGGGGATGTTTTCGGACATTTGATCGAGGGTGCGATCGCGCCAAAAAAGCGTCTGGGTGTCCTGTAACCGTTTTCAAGGGAGCGATCGCCTCAACGGAGATGGATCGATCGGGTACAATCCCCTATCACGAGCACGCCTCCAGAGCAATTTGATTTTATAATCAACACTCTAAGCTGTTTTTTCAAAAAACTATGCTTAATTTGTTAGACGCTGCCCTAATTTTTGCCAGCTCCGTTTTTTAAGAAGCAACACAGAATTTCTGAAAAGTTTAAATAGCGACAACGAGCGTGTTAAAATCACTGCTGTACTTTTTTGCTGAAAAAAGCTGCTACAATCCCTATCTAGCAAGGACTTCAGCTCCTAGGAGCGATACGGCATTAATTTTTTAAAGCGACAAATAATTTGTTATTCGACAATCAGGGTGATTTACACAAGTGTGATCGTACTCAAAGCGCAGTGCGATCGCCACCCGTTTTGAGATACTGTACTGTAAATTGTCGAAAATTGTCTTTAAACTTTAATTTACTTAATAATAAATTTTGTATCCAAAAATACAACTCTCTTATTAAGGGAGTCTTAATATCAAGTCGCTATGTGTTATTATTCTCAATCATCTGACTCATCTATTCAAGAGTAACAAGAAAAAATGACAAAGCGATTCGATCGGCGGAAATTTATTTTATACAGTTCTGCTACCCTAACATCAAGTTTATTTCTCAAAGCTTGTAGAACTCCAACTCCAACAACAACTCCCGCCGCTTCTCCCACATCAACAGGAAATACACCAGCAGCAGCCGGGGGCGGAAACACGATCAAAGTAGGAATTTTGCATTCCTTGAGCGGCACGATGTCAATCAGCGAAAAAAGCGTTGTCGATGCCGAACAATTAGCGATAGAAGAAATTAATAAAGCTGGGGGTGTCCTCGGAAAACAAATCGAAGCAGTAATAGAAGATGGCAACTCAGACTGGCCGACTTTTGCCGAAAAAGCCAAAAAATTGATCGACCAAGATAAAGTTGTCGCCGTCTTCGGCTGCTGGACATCCGCCAGCCGCAAAGCAGTATTGCCAGTATTTGAAGAAAAAAATCATATGCTCTGGTATCCCGTACAATACGAGGGTCAAGAGTGTTCCAAGAACATTTTCTACACCGGGGCTGCGCCGAACCAGCAAATCGAACCAGCAGTTGACTGGCTGCTAGAAAATAAAGGCAAAAAATTCTTCTTAGTCGGGTCTGACTACGTTTTCCCCCGCACGGCAAATACCATTATCAAGGCACAGCTAGCAGCCAAAGGCGGCGAATTAGTTGGGGAAGATTACATTCCTTTGGGCGGGACAGAAGTCACGCCAATTATTACTAAAATTAAGGCCGCTTTGCCAGACGGGGGTGTCATTTTCAATTCCCTCAACGGCGACAGCAACGTAGCATTTTTCAAACAGTTGCAGGGTGCAGGTTTGGGGCCGGACAAATATCCGTCAATGTCTGTCAGTATTGCTGAAGAAGAAGTAAAGGCGATCGGCGTAGAATATCTTAAAGGCCATTACGCCGCCTGGAATTACTTCATGACTGTGGAATCTCCGGCTAATACAAAATTTGTGCAAGCTTTCAAAGCAAAATACGGCAACGATAGAGTGACTAACGACCCGATGGAAGCAGCCTACATCATGGTTTACCTGTGGAAGCAAGCCGTCGAAAAAGCCGGGACAGCCGACGATTTGGAAAAAGTGCGGGCAGCAGCTTTGGGTCAAACCTTTGACGCGCCAGGGGGCACAGTAACGATGGATGTTAACCATCACCTTTCTAAATTTGTGCGCTTGGGCGAAGTGAGAGAAGACGGTTTGTTTGACATCGCTTTTGCTACACCAGCAGCAGTGAAGCCGGTGCCTTGGAATCAATTTGTCGCTGAAACAAAAGGCTTTTCTTGCGATTGGTCAGACCCCGCCAAAGGTGGCAAATTCCAAGCTTGATAAGTAGGTAATACCAATTTTTTTAAGGTTGGCAAGGTATCTTTTATCTCCCTACGCTCCTTTTATTAAGGGCGGACAAGAGCGTTCTTGCGTCACCCCCTACTCCCCTTAATAAAGGGCAACAGGAGTCTTCAAAGTCCCCCTTCATAAAGGGGAACTTGAGTCTTCAAAGTCTCCCTTATTAAGGGGGGTTTAGGGGAATCGAGATACTCACTCTAAGCATAATTTATAGAAAAATTGACGCTTAAGTTGACACCAAGGGGGTAAAATCCGCCCCTAATTATCCGCGAACAAAGTTAACCGACTTGATGCAGGAGTAACAAAATTGGCGATATTAGATGGTTTATTTAACGGCATTAGCATCGGCGCCGTTTTACTAATTGCAGCCCTGGGATTAGCGATTATTTTCGGGCTGATGGGCGTAATTAATATGGCTCATGGCGAGTTGATGATGCTGGGGGCTTATACAACTTTTGTGGTGCAAAATGTCTTCAAAGGTATGGGAGGATTTGCGTTTGAAACATACATTTTATTTGCGATTCCCCTAGCTTTTTTAGTGGCTGCATTGGTAGGATTAATTCTCGAACGCGGAGTGATTCGCTATCTTTACGGGCGGCCGCTAGAAACTCTGCTGGCAACTTGGGGCGTAAGTTTAATTTTGCAGCAGTTTGTCCGCAGCGTTAGTTGGGTGCTGGTAATTGGGCTTGCGGTGTTTTGTGTGCTGTTTTTTGGCGGTTTGCGGGTGCTGAAATCTCGCCTGGATTTCGATCGCATTCGCAGCAAAATTATCGCCATAATTTTGCCTTTATCTTTGGCTATTTCCTGGGCGGCGAGCGCCTTTTTAGGGCAAACTTACAAACTGGCAGTAACTCAACCTTGGTTTGGCGCTCAAAATGTGGACGTAACTGCACCGAAATGGTTGCGGGGCGGCATACCGCTGGGCAATTTTCAGTTGCCCTACGCCCGAATTTTTATTATTGTCCTGACGGGAATTTGTTTGGCGGGAATTTACCTATTTTTGCAAAAGTCTGTGTGGGGATTGCGGATTAGATCCGTGACGCAAAATCGCAGCATGAGTGCGTGTTTGGGAATTCCTACCGAACAAGTTGACGCGCTGACTTTTGCTTTGGGTTCGGGGTTGGCAGGTGTGGCTGGGTGCGCGATTAGTTTGATCGGTTCGGTAGGGTCAAATACCGGACAAAATTATATAGTCGATACCTTTATGGTGGTGGTTGTGGGCGGTGTCGGCAAGATTGTGGGGAGTGTAGTTGCTGCGATCGCGATCGGCACTGCAAATTACCTGATCGGTTCGGGAACCTTAGCAATAATATTCGCTCCTGTCAAGCCTTTAGCCGACTTCTTCACATTTTTCGCCACAACCAGCATGGCAAAAGTGATGGTATTCGCCTTAATTATGGCTTTTCTGCAAGTGAAGCCGGGAGGGATTTTCCCGCAAAAAGGGCGGACAGTAGAAAATTAAAAATTATAACTGCGAGTGTAGCGAAAAATGCAGAAAACACATCAAAAACCCTGGTTAAAAGAAGCGGCAATTGTCAGCGCGATCGCCCTCACATTCATATTGCTCATCCCAGGAATACTCCCCGACGTTCGGCTCAATCAATTGGGGCGATTTTTAGCACTAGCAATTGCAGCCCTCGGCATAGACTTGATTTGGGGATACACCGGTTTGCTGAGTCTCGGACACGGCGTATTTTTTGCGATCGGTGGCTACGCTTTCGCCATGCACCTAAAACTGCAAATTCCCCCAACCGCCAGCAGTCAATTGCCAGAATTTATGAACCTCTACGGCGTTACCGAACTCCCCTGGTTTTGGCAACCATTTTATTCATTTCCCTTCTCAGCATTAGCAGTAGTTCTCATCCCCGCCATCTTGGGCGCACTTTTAGGTTATTTAGTATTCCGCAATCGAATTCGAGGCGTTTACTTTTCAATTCTTACCCAAGCAGCAACCATTGTATTTTTCAACTTCTTTAACGGTCAGCAAAAACTGATTAACGGCACTAACGGACTCACCGACTTTAAAACCCTGTTCGGAGCCACAGTCAATGACCGAGATACTCAATATATTTTCTACATTCTCACCCTACTATTTCTAGCCGCAACTTACGCCCTCTGCCGATGGCTGACCAGCGGGCGTTTCGGCCGCCTGCTAGTTGCCATTCGCGACGACGAAGTGCGCCTGCGTTTCTCAGGTTACAATCCCACAGGCTACAAAGTTTTAGTCTTTGCAATTTCCGCCGGCTTAGCCGGGATTGCAGGCGCATTATTTACCGTACAAACCGGAATCATTTCGCCAAAAGCAATGGATATTGCCTTTTCAATTGAAATGGTAATCTGGGTCGCAGTGGGAGGTCGCGCCACATTATCGGGAGCAATACTGGGAGCGTTGCTAGTCAACTTTGGCAAGAGTTTCTTGAGCGAACAATTTCCCGAAGTGTGGCTATTTTTCCAAGGCGCGCTATTCTTAATAGTAGTAACAGTCCTGCCCGACGGCATAGTCGGATGGCTGCAAGATCAAAGTTTCGACCACATCCGCGCCCTGTTCAGAAAACCGAAGTATGTATCTACTTACCCCAGCCTGGAACAAGACCCCCAAGTGCAGCTCGAAAAAGAAGAACTTGAACATTGAGTGCAAAAATATCGTGTAATTTATAAGTAGGTGGAAATAAATCAATTTCACTTGCAAGAGACAAACAAAGCAATCACAATAGAATTGGGAAAAGCTGCGTTTCTCTCGAAGGAGACGCAATATATATGTCCACCTACTTAGATATCCCTAGCAAACAGCTTCGTTCTTTAACTTGAGGGTCAACATATGGCAGATATTATTGACTACAAAATCTACGGCGACGATTTGCAACTCATCGAGATTGAACTCGACCCCAAAGAAGGCGTCAGGGCTGAAGCTGGAACCATGACATACATGGAAGGCGACATCCAAATGCAAACATCCACAGGCGGCGGCTTATTTCAAGGTTTCAAACGGATGCTGACAGGAGCGGGTTTTTTCATTACCACCTTTGTCAACGCCGGCAATCGTAAGGCCCGCGTCGCTTTTGCCGCGCCCTATCCGGGTAAAGTAATTCCCCTAGATTTAGGCCAACTTGGCGGTAAATTTTTGTGTCAAAAAGACTCATTTCTCTGTGCAGCAAACGGCATTGAAATTGAGGTAGCATTCACCAAGCGGCTGGGTGCCGGTTTCTTTGGCGGAGAAGGTTTTATCCTGCAAAAATTGCAGGGTGACGGGCTAGCTTTTGTTCATGCGGGAGGAACAATAGTTGAGAAAAATTTGGGAGTTGGCGAAGTGTTGCGGGCGGACACTGGTTGTTTGGTAGCTTTTGCGCCGACTGTAGATTACGATATTCAGTTTGTGGGCGGGTTTAAAAATGCTCTATTTGGCGGCGAAGGCTTATTTTTAGTCAAGCTAACCGGGCCTGGAAAAGTGTATTTGCAAAGTCTGCCGCTCTCGAAATTAGCTGAGCGAATTATGGCTGCCGCTCCATCTCCACTGTCGAGCAGTTCTAGCAGTTTTACTTGAGAGTAAACTGCCAGCAAAAAGTAGTAAGTATGGTGTCAGAGAAGGGCCAAAAATCTCCTTAAGAAGGGAGGATATTTGCCGACCACACCTACAAGAGGTATGGGTTGTTGTTCATTAGTGAGTGAATTGTTAATTATGAATGGAAAAGTCTTAGAAATAGAAAACTTGACTGTTAGTTTTGATGGTTTTAAAGCCATAAACGGTTTAAATTTCAGCATGGATGCGGGCGAACTGCGAGTTATTATTGGTCCCAATGGTGCGGGCAAAACAACTTTTCTCGATTCAATTACCGGGAAGGTGCAGCCGACAGAGGGCAGGGTATTATTTAAGGGACAAAATTTACGCAACTTGTCGGAAGATAGGATTTCGCGCTTGGGAATTGGTCGCAAGTTTCAGACACCGCGAGTTTACTTAAATTTAACGCCACGCGAAAATTTGGAATTGTCTTGCAGCCGCCATAAAAATGTTTTTTCAACTTTGTTTAAGCCTGCTTCTGCTGCTGAAAAACGCACGGTTTCCGGTTTGTTAGAAACAATTGGTTTAGTTGCTAAAGCTGATATTTCGGCTGGTTTGCTTTCTCACGGGGAAAAGCAATGGTTGGAAATTGGAATGTTGGTGGCTCAATCTCCTGATTTGTTGTTGGTAGATGAACCTGTGGCGGGTTTGACGGATGAGGAAACGATGTTAACTGGAGAGTTGCTAATTTCGCTGGCGGAAAGTCATTCGGTGTTGGTAATTGAACACGATATGGAGTTTGTGCGGCAAATTGCGCGGCAGGTGACGGTGTTGCATCAGGGTGCGGTTTTGTGTGAGGGGACTATGGATGAGGTGCAAAATGACGATCGGGTAATTGAGGTATATTTGGGCAAACCGGAAGAGTAAGAAGAAGGAAGTTCGGCAACGGATTCTGTAACGGATGTAACGGATGTAACGGATGTAACGGATATCAGGAAGAAGGAAGAAGGAAGAAGTTATTTGTTAGTTGCTACTAATTCCCAGACCCAATTACCAATTAAAAACTATGCTACAAGTCTCTAATTTGAATGTTTACTACGGCGAAAGTCACATTTTGCGCGATGTCGATTTAAGCGTCATGGCGGGGCAAATGGTTTGCTTGATCGGCCGCAATGGTGTGGGCAAAACTACTATGCTAAAAACGATTATGGGGTTGCTGCAACCGCGCAGTGGCACTATTGCTTTTGGCGGAGAATCTATTGCTTCTAAGTTGACTCACCAGCGGGCTAGATTAGGCATTGGTTATGTGCCTCAAGGGCGTGAAATTATTCCACGTTTGACGGTGAAAGAAAATCTATTGTTGGGTTTGGAAGCGAAACCAACCAAAATCAAAAATCCTGAAATTCCTGATGAAATTTTTGAGTTATTTCCGGTTTTGAAAACTATGCTCGATCGCCTGGGAGGTGATTTGAGCGGGGGACAGCAGCAGCAGTTAGCTATTGCTAGGGCTTTGATGGGTGAGCCGCAGTTGCTGGTTTTGGATGAACCTACGGAAGGGATTCAGCCGTCGATTATTTTAGATATTGAAGCTGCCGTGCGCCGCGTAGTTGCTACTAGGGGAATTTCTGTTTTGTTGGTGGAGCAACATTTGCATTTTGTGCGGCAAGCTGACTGGTATTATGCTATGCAAAAAGGCGGCATTGTGGCTTCTGGAAGCACTAGCGAATTAAGTGATGAGGTGATTCAGAGGTTTTTGGCTGTTTGATTCAGAAGGAAGTTCGGCAACGGATTCTGTAACGGATGTAACGGATGGAAGGAAGAAGGAAGAGGGAAGAAGGAAGAGGGAAGAGGGAAGCAGGAAACGAGGCAACGAGGCAACGAGGCAGAGCCTCTAGCTATTTATTCCCAGGCAGAGCCTGGGAACAAGGGATTCCGTTCGGGCACCATCCCCACTTTGTGGGACAAGAAGCGATTTCAATCGCGTCGCAAACGAGACTATATTATTGATTTTTTCGGCCGTCGGGCATTGTGGTGCCGGCCATACTTGCTCGATCGATACTAGCGCCATCTATATTAGCATTGCGGAGGTTGGCATCGGAAAGATTGGCATCTCTCAAGTCGGAAAATCGCAGGTCTGCACCGTCTAAATTTGTCTTTGTCAAGTTAGCTTTTCTGAGGTTAGCGTTGCTGATTCTCGCTCCCACTAATTCGGCTCCGCTTAAGTTTGTGCGAGCTAGATTGGTGTTGACAAAATCTGAGATCTCGAAGCGACTACCGCTGAGGTTGGCATCTGATAAATCTGCTCCTGTAAGGATGGGATTTTTTAAGTTAATGTTAACTAATTTTACGGCTCGGAGGTCGCAGCGGGAGCAGCTTTGAGTTAGCAGCAGCATTTCGACGTTGGCGTTGATTTGGTCGATTTGTTGCTGGGAGAAATTTTCGGCAAATTCTGGGGAGACGTAGCCGAGTTTTGTGGGGTCGTTTGCTTTTGGTTGGGGTGTTTGGATTGGTTGGGGTGTTTGGATTGGTTGGGGTGCTTGGATTGGTTGGGGTGTTTGTGGTTGGGGCGTTTGTGGTTGGGGTGTTGGGATTGGTTGGGGGGTTGGGATTGGTTGGGGTGTTTGGAGGGGTTGGGGTGTTTGGATTGGTTGGGGTGTTGGGATTGGTTGGGGTGTTTCTATTTGCCCGATCGCACTTAGTTGTAGCCCCACCTTCGGCAGTTCGAGAGTTCCTGCAAAAATTAGTAGGGCGATCGACATGATTGTGAGTTTTTTCATAAATCAATAAGTTTTTGTTTGCATAAATACCATTCATCTGGTATAATACCTCGAAAAGTGAACACCCTACATTTCGCTAAGTAGATCGAAATTCAGATAAAAAACTTCGGAACCATCAGGTGCGCGAATTAACTTTTCTATTACCGAAGGCAGTTGCTGTTGACGGTACAATTCGGGAATTTCGCAGAAGCTTTCTTCGGTAATTTCCAAAATTTTTGGCATATCAGGAATGGGAATCCCCAACCGATCGCTTTTATTTAAGGTACAAATAATCAGGTATTTGCACTCAGCAAAGCTCGGACTGCTGGGAAATATTGTAGATAAATTAATTATCGTAATCAGTTCTTCTTGATGCCGCAATAAACTATTACCGTTAGGTAAAATACCGTAGGCATTAAAGTTTTTAACAATGCGCTCCACTCGTTCAATAGGAACAGCATAGTAAATATTTCCTAGTTCAAAGGAAACAAATTTTTGAGGGGCAATTCTAACAGTGGCTTGTTTCTTGCTCCGAAATCGGCGATTGTAATTGGCGTGAGTCATTGGATTTTAGATTTTAGATTTTAGATTTTAGATTTTAGAATTATTTTATTGAAGAGTGAAGATTATTTTATTGAAGATTGAAGATTATGTGATTGGGAATTGAAAATTATTGGATTTTAGTAGGTGAGTCGGCTGCGTATCTTTCCTCTATAATTCGCGTGATCAATTACTTTTTTCCTAACTTGTGTTTGAGATTAGGGATTATTTGATTGGAAATTTTAGATTGTGAATTAAATTATTGATTGGTGGATTAATTTGGGAATAGCTTGTAAAAGTTGGGCTTCGCTGTAAGGTTTGGTGAAGTATTGATTTGCGCCTAATTCCATTGCCATTTGCCGATGTTTTTCCCCGCTACGGGATGTCAGCATGGCTACGGGAATCTTAGCAAAGCGCTCGGTCGATCTGATCGCTCGCAACAATTCAAATCCATCCATCCGGGGCATTTCAATATCGACGATCGCCAAACTGCAATCAAGACCATTTTGCAACTTTTCCAGGGCATCCACACCGTCTTTAGCCTGTACCACCCGGTAGCGAGCACGAGTCAGCGTCATAGACAGCAACTGGCGAATTGTATAGGAATCATCCACTACCAAAATCTGCGGTGACTGACTCGAACTCGGCGGTATCTCCTGCACTTTACCGGAGACAGCGGCGATCGAACTATTTACCCCAGGTTGGCCAACCAAATCGTCCACATCCAGAATATTCACCACGCGCCCGTCCCCCAAAATCGTAGTCCCCAAAACGCCGCGAGGCTTGGATAGAGGCGGCGGCAAAGGTTTAACCACTATTTCCTGCTGACCGATCAGCCGTTCCACGGCCACCGCCAGCATTCCTTCGGTAGAAGCCAAAACCAGGACAGGAATTTCGTCTTGGGTCAAAGGGTCAGGAGAGGGGGCATCCGGCCCGACGACGCTGTATTCGAGCAAATCTTGCATCCTCACCAAACGAATAAATTCCTCCCGCCACCACAGCATCGGCTGATTGCCGGCGATGTGAACTTCCGAGGCTTTAATGTGGAGAATTTCCTCGACTGCATCCAGCGGCACTGCTATTTTATTGTGATCTGTCTTCACCATCAGTGCATCAGTAATCGACAGCAGCAGCGGCAGTTTGATAATAAAACTCGTACCTTTTCCGAGGCGAGAGTCTACCTTCACACTCCCCCGCACAGTCCGCAAATTTGTTCGCACCACGTCGAGCCCCACTCCCCGCCCCGAAAGGTCGCTGACCCCTTCTGTAGTGCTGAAACCCGGCCAAAACAGAAAATCGTAGAGTTCGGTAATGGAAAATTCTTGAGCTTGTTCCTCCGTAGCCAAACCCTTTGTGACAACTTTACGGCGAATCATTTCCGGGTCAATGCCTCTGCCGTCATCGGCGACAGTAATAATCGTTTGGCCGCCTTGGTGGCGGGCTTCTATTTCTATTTGACCGCTGGCCGGCTTGCCGCTTGCTTTCCGAACTTCGGGCATTTCGATGCCGTGGTCGAAAGCGTTTCTCACTAAGTGTATTAAGGGGTCGCGCAAAGCATCGAGCAAACTTTCGTCAATTTTGGTATCTCTTCCCACTAGCAGCAGGTTGACTTCCTTATCGTATGTGAGGCACATCTCCCGCAGGGCTCTGGGCAAGTGATCGACGGCGCGACTGAAACTCACGACTCGCAACTGCATGACGCGGCTGCGTAGTTGTTCGGTAATGCGGCGCAGTTGGTCGGTACTGCGCTCGAATTTCATCGCTAAGGTGTCTAATTTGGTGGCGGAGTGAGAAATTGCTTGGGCAGTTTCGATGACTTCTGCGGCTGTCGAGTGGAACTCTGTATAACGATCCATCTCTAAGATATCGAAGTGAGCATGGGCCGGAGAGGATTTGCCGTTAGCGATCGTTGGGAATTCTGTTTCTGCTGCTGCAAGTTTTCCCAATCCAGAGTTCCCGTTTTCCCCCCTCCACTCTGCAAAGCTGAGTCTGTCGTATTCTTCTCGCAACTGACCGCCGAATTGGCTCAAATCTACGATATTGCGGCGGATGCGCTTGACTTCGCCGCGCAGTTCGGATTCTTGAAGTTCTAAATTTGTACGGTTGATTACTAATTCCCCGACTAGATTCACCAATTCAGTTAAGCGTTCTAAGTCTACCCGGATTGTCGGCCTTTGCGGGTTGGGGACTGGGAGAGTCGAGGAGGGGGGGACAGTCGGGGAGGGGGAGGGGGAGATTTCCGGGGGAGTCGGGGAGGGGGAGGGGGAAATTTCCGGGGGAGTCGGGGAGTCGGGGAGTCGGGGGGAGTCGGGGGGAGTCGGGGAGGGGGAGATTTTGGGGAGGTCGATCGCCCTTCCTTCCAATATTTGTTGGCGTGCGATGTGCAAGTTTTGGGCGATCGCCCAACCCTCGGATTGCAACCGTTGTAGAGTCAAGTCGGGAGAGTCGATCAAAGCCCTGAGGGCTGCGGCGATTTCCCCAAATTCCGGCAATAGCAGCATTCCAGCCAAACCGGAAAGTTGGTAGTAAACCTGGTTGAGGGCGGTGACGCTTTTTGCCAAATCTGCCTCGGAAGCTTGGGAAAGCTCGGTTTCTAGGCGATTGAAGAGTGCCGGCACTTGGTGTTCAAAAATCTGTTTCAGGGTTTCCGGGGCGGCAGATTGGCTGACTGCGGGGACGGGCGACTGTTCTGACTTGCCGTACTTGGCCTGGAACTCAGCGAAAATTTGGGCGATCGCCTCCAAGTTTTCCGTTTGATCTGGAGTTGTGACATCGGAATGTTGAACTGATTCGATCGTAATCTTTTTGAGAGCATCCACCCCCTGCAGCAAAACACTCACAGTAGTCGGTTCCAGAGCCGACAAGTCTGTGCGATCGCGCAAAATGACAAAACAGTCCTCCAGGGTGTGAGCTGCGACAGACACGTTTTGAAAGCCCAACATCGAACCCGCACCTTTAATCGAGTGAGCCGCCCGAAACATTTCTTTAACTGCCGCTTGTCGCTCTTTCAAACCCGCAGATTCCATCGCCAGTAGGTTCGCCTCCATCGACTGCAGAAACTCTTCGCATTCTGCCGTAAAAGCATCTATTAATTCGTTTAAATCGTCATCATTCATATTAATTTGTTGTCTGTTGTCTGTTGACAGTTAACTGTTGTTTGTTGTCTGTTGCCAGTTTATATATATAATATGTGCCGTTATTTAACTGTAATTGTTGTCAGGGTTGGTTCACGATTATCTATAAATTCGCATTCAGGATATTTGTCAACCCGCCCCGACAACAACCATAGTTATTAGTGATTCGTATAACAGTCAACTGTCAACTGTTAACAGTCAACAGTCAACTGTCAACTGTCAACTGAACTAACTGCGGAAATTCGCCACCGACTTTTGCAATTGGCCCAGAGAACCAGACAGCTCGTCCAAAGATGCTTTGACATCCGCACCTTTTTGTGCAGTCGTGTTAGCAATCTCGTTGACTTGCTGCATACTGTTAGCAATTCCCTCAGCCGAAACAGTTTGCTTGGCAGATGCGATAGTAATATTCTGCACCAAAGCATTCATTTCTCGACTAACTTCGATGATGGCATTGAGGTGAGTTTTAGCTTCGCTTGCCAGCTTAGTGCCTTCCACTACCTCCAGCGTCCCGGATTCCATTGCCTTCATCACGCGGCTGATTTCTTCTTGAATTGTACCGACAATTTCCGAGATTTCCTCAGTAGCGCCGGCGGATCTTTCTGCTAATTTCCGCACTTCTTCGGCAACAACTGCAAAGCCTAAACCTTGTTCGCCGGCTCGCGCCGCCTCAATAGTAGCATTCAGAGCTAATAAATTAGTTTGCGAAGCAAGTTGAGAAATCGAAGTCACAATTTTGCCAATTTGCTGCGAAGATTCGCCCAAACGCTTCATCATTTTTGAGGTAGAGGCGATCGTCAACCGGAGCCCGTTAATGCCTTCGACAGCTCGATCGACGGCCATACCGCCGACTTCAGCCGTTTGAGAAGACTGCTGAGCCACTGTTTCCGCCCGCACCGAAACATCTCGCACGTCGCGGATCGAATTCACAATCCGCTCGATTTCGCGCATGATGGCAGATATTTTTGCTGCTTGAATTTCTGCCTGTTGGGTGAGTTGACTGGTATTGTTAATTGACTCGTCGGTGGCAGATGTTACCTGTTCGGCTAAAGTTTGAATTCCCGTTACCACTTTCCGCAGAGAACCGATTAAGAAGTTGAAAGAGTCGGCGACAGCGCCTAAAACATCGTTAGTCACTTCTGCCCTGACTGTCAAGTCACCTTGAGCTGCGCCTTTAATTTCTCCCAACAATTTAAGGACTTGCTGCGTCAGAGAATCAGCTTCAGCTTTACGTTCGGCTGCCAATTTTTCTAGTCGTTCTTCTGCTTCTTTGCGCTCGGTGATGTCAAAGCGAATGGCGATATATTTAACTATTGTGCCGGTGGTATCAAAAATGGGAGAGATCGTCGAATCTACCCAATAAAACGAGCCATCTTTGCGCCGGTTTTTGACTTCCCCTTTCCACACCAAACCGCGAGAAATTGTCACCCACATTTCTTCAAAAAATGATTTGGGATGGTAGCCGGAATTGACGAGGCGGTGGTTGCGGTGCAGGAGTTCTCCTATGTTGTAACCGGAGATTTCAATAAATCTGTCGTTGACGTAGGTAATGACGCCTTGGACATCAGTTTCGCTGACGATCGCAGCTTCGTCTAGGGCATTTTGCCGAGTTTTTAGTTCTTGCAGCAAGCGTTCCTGTGTCTCGGCCAACTGCTGCATTCGCTCCTGGGATGCTCTTTGTTCGGTGACGTTGCGGCAAACGACTACGCCGCCTTTAAGCGCCCCCGTTTCGTCTTTGAGTGGCCGGCCGTTAACTTTCACCCACAGACCCTCTGGGTTGCCTGCGTGGCGGGTAAAAAGGTCTAGGTCGTCCACGGCTTCTCCTCGAACCGTGCGCGCTAAAGGTATGTCGGCTGGGGGATAGGGAGTTACGGTATCGGGCAAAAATAAACCGTATCTTGCTGACCATTCATTGGGAAGAGCATCTGTCGCACCCCTGCCAAACATATCTTCGGCGGCGGGGTTGAACAAAACAAAATTGCCTTTTTCGTCGGCAGCAATTATGCCGTCGCCAATGCTGTTTATTAGCAGTTGCAAGAGATTGCTTTGCTGGCGAAATTGCGCTTCGGAACTGGCTAATTGGGCTGTTGTTTTTTCCAGTTGCACCATCGCCTGTTTACTTTCGGTAACGTCGCGAGCCACTGCATACATGAGCTTTAGTTCGGTTACAGGTCGCACTTTCCACGACAGCCACCTGTAGGAACCGTCTTTGCAGCGGTAGCGATTTTCATAAGACTTTAATTCGGCGCCGCTGGCTACTTTTTCCGCTTGTTCTATGGTTGATTCGCGATCGTCTGGATGGACTAAATCGATATAATAGTTGTCTTCAAGTTCATGCGTCTTGTAGCCGAGTGTTTTTTCCCAAGAGGGATTGATGCGCTTGAATTTGCCTTCAAAACCTATAATACAAACCAAGTCTAGGGAAAGGGTAAAAAATCGATCGCGCTCTTCTTCTGCTTTTTTGCGCTCGGTAATTTCGATCACCACACCCCCGACACCGATGGGTTTGCCGTCAGCTCCCGGCAAAGGAAAGTATGATGCTAGCCAATCTCGCACGACGCCCGGTTGGTTTAAGGTTGAGCCAGACATTTCAACGTTTAACAACGGTTGGTTGGTGACGAGAACTTGCTGCAACATCGGCTGTAGGGTATCGACCATTTCGGGTACAACTTCCCTCACCGTCTTACCGAGGTGTTCGGCCACTGAGGGGCCGGTGGTTTCCGCTAATTTATCGTTGACTTGCACGAAGCGCAACTGCTCGTCAAAAATAAACATTGAGGCCGGGGCGGCTTTGAAAAATGCGTCAAAGCGGGTTTGACGCACAACTAATTCTCGTTCTAGGGCTTTGCGATCGCTGATGTCGCGGCCTTCTGGAATTAGCATCAAGACTTTGCCGCTCTCGTCTGTAATGGGTTTGATGGAGAAGTCAACGGTCGCCACTGCACCGTTGGCAACTAGCACATCCACTTCGTAACGGACTACCTCGCCGGCTGCGGCGAGGGCGATCGCTTCTCGTATCTGTTGCTTGGTTTCCGGGGAAATCTGCCACCACGGGGTTTCAGAAAACGGAGTGCCTATTATTTCTTCGCTCCGCAGGCCTGCGGCGGCGAGGGCTGTTTGGTTGGCTTCCAAAACGGTGCCGTCCGGTTTGAGCAGACCTATGAATTGGAACGATTGGTCGAAAATGGCTCGGAACAGTCTTTCGCGATCGCGCAGCATCTCTTCTGCGCGTTTGCGATCGCTGATGTCGCGAGTAACTGTTGCGAACCCCATAGGCTCGTCGGTTTCTGGGTTTTTGACTGTAAATAGGGTAAAGTCAACCGGAAAGTCTTGGCCGGTTTGAAAGTTCCTCAAGCGGAATTCACCCTGCCAAAAACCGTCTCGTACAGTAGCCGGCACGATTTCTTCTTTGAAAATCTTAGCATCTTCTACTGAGAAGAAGTCATACATACTTTTGCTTTTGACTTGTTCAATATTTTGCAATCCTACTTGTTTAAGTCCAGCGGCATTCAGGTATGTTCCCTGTCCCTCCATGGTTGCCGTGCCGATAAAATCCGAGCTGTTTTCTACGATAGAAATCAATCTTTGCTTTTCGATTTCGGCTTGCTTGCGCTCCGTAATATCGTTGTTAGTTTCTAAAATTGCTTTCGGTTTTCCCTGTTCGTTTCGCTGCAAATTCCAGCGACTGAATACGGTAATTTTGGTGTCATAATTGGTGGTGTGAATTATTTCTCCTTCCCAATAATCCTGCTCTTCTAACTGTGCCACTATAGCTGCTAAAGGCTGGGGAAAAATGCTGTGCAATAGAATATGGGTGAGTTTCCCCAAGGCTTCTTTTTTTGTCCAGCCGTACATCCGTTCGGCTCCCTGATTCCAATAATTAATCGTGCCGTCCATATCCCGAACGATCAAGGCGTCGCTTGCCAGATCGAGCATTTGCAAGTTCTGCTGCAAGGCTTCTTCTGTGCGCTTGCTTTCTGTAATGTTGCGGGCGATCGTTGACAGAAATTCAATTTCTCCCTTCTCGGATTTGTTAGCAATAATTACTTGAGAAACTGGTATTTCTTGGCCGTCTAAAGTTCGCCACGTTGCCTCGCCGCTCCAGGTTCCCTCCCGGCAAGCTGCGGGGATGCCGACGTTGATAAGAGTGTCGATACTTTTGGGCGATGTCAGGTCGGAAATGCTGAATCCGGCTAAATCTGCGTTTTCGCCAACTCTCAACATTTCTCTGGCTGCGCGGTTGAGATAAATGGTGCGCTGTTGGGAGTCGGCGATGCCTACCCAATCTGTTGTGGTTTCTAAAATTGCTTTGAACCGCAATAGTTCTTGTTCAGATTTGCGGCGCTGTGTGATGTCGCGTGCCAAGCCGAGCATTCCTAAAGTGTTGCCTTCTGCGTCTTTGAGAGGCAATTTCAGCGTGTCGAAGGTGTGTACTTTGCCGTCGGCTAAGGTTGCTGAGTCGTTGGAGTTCGGGGCGAGATGGTTGTCTGCCCGAAAGTTTTGGATTTGGTTCTGGGAATCGGTTTGGGCCTGGAAGTTGCCAAAAATTCGATCGACCGATATGCCTATTTCTGCGTCGTCTTTGCCGATAATTTCTGCTTGAGTTTTGCCGAAGGCAGTGGCGAAACTTGCATTGACTAGGGTATAGCGCGAGTTTCGATCTTTGACAAATATGCAGTCTGGCGTAGCGTCAATGACTGTCCGCAGCAAGTTTTGGGAGCTTTCTACTTCAGCGAGCGTCTGCCGCAGTTGTTCTTCCATTTGCACGCGCTTGGTGATATCTCTCATCGCGGAAACGAGAAATTTCCTGCCGTCGGTATCTACAAATGTAGATTTTTTGGCGGAGAGAAAGCGGGTGTTTCCTGCTGGGTCTATGAGGGTTTTTTGGATTTCGCTGCTGGTATTTGTCAAGAAAACTAATTCGTCTTTTTCTCGATATCTCTGGGCTTCCTCTTTGGGCAAAAACTGGTCGTAAGATTTGCCAATTAGTTCTTCTCTGCTGTGACCTATGTATTGACAAAAGGCATCATTTAATATAATCCAGCGGTGCTGTTGGTCTTTGACATAAATCGGGTCGGGGATGCTGTTGAGGATGTTGTTTAAGAATAGTTCTGAGGTTTTTAATTGCTCTTGGGCTGCGGTGCGATCGAGAATTTCCTGTTCCAATTGTGCGTTAGTTTGCAGGATCTGCTCGGTTCTTTCATTCACTCGCTGCTCTAGTTCTGCGCTTAGCTGCTGCAATGCGGCTTCTGCCTGTTTGCGCTTGGTAATCTCCCGGCCTTCTGCGAGGATTTGAAATACTTCTCCTGTTGCATTTAACAGCGGCTTAAACGACAAGTCAATTACTGTTACCTGGTTGTTAGCTCCGGTGATTTCGTATTCTTCCCGGACAAAATTTCCGGCAGAAACTTGTTGAATATTCGTTTTTAGGCGCTGCTGGTTGGTTGGGGATGATGCCCACCCTGGTGTCAGCCAAAATTTCAGCCCCTGCACTTCTGATGCTGGGAAATCGCCCAATTTTAGCGCTGTCTGATTGGCTTCGATCAGAGTACCGTCTGCCTCCAATAATGCGATCGCTTGAAAAGCTTGGTCGAAGATTGCGTGAAATCGCTGGGTTGTTTCGCTCAGCGCTTGTTCTGTTTGTTTTTTAGCGTTAAGGATGCGGGTGGAACCTACTAAAAAGCCGTAGCGGTTGGACAAACTCAAAAAAGAGATCGCCGCAATTACAGTGATCCAATCGAACACAGTTTGCACCACCGCAGAGTGCGGCAGTCCTAGGTATTCGGCAGCGTGGCCGCTGTGGCCGAAAGCGCAGGTCCAAAATATGCCTGCTGAGACTGTGGCGAAGATGTCGAACCCGAATTGCCGGTTTCGCCACATAGCTAAGCTGATTAGCCAAGCGATGGCAAAGTAACATCCAGAAATGATGACATTAGCAGCCCCAGCTAGCAGCGATGGGGAGAAGTCAGGCAACGTCAGGGTTAAAGTCGTTGCGATCCAGGTATAGAGAATTTCGATCATAAAATTAAGGATGGGCAAATCGGATGCGGGCGATCGTTAGTTAAATGTATTGATGCAAAGCAGTTGCAGACTTACGTTTATGGTGGATTTTTACCAGCGTTCGGAATGGGCGATCGCTTCTACATCGACAATCATTAGCAAGCGTCCTTCGGAATTGTACAGACCTTTTAAGAATGGAGCTAGGTCGGGACTCACATCTAGTGCTGAGACAATGCGATCGGGATGGAGAGGTAAAACTCCTTCGACGCGGGAAACGGCTAATCCTAGGCGGATTCTCGACAACAATCTCACGTCTCGCGGATCGGGCGCTTCTACAACTAAGATGCGGCTGTTTGGGTGGTAGATGTCAACCGACTCAATACCGACGAACAGTCCGAAGTCTGCTGCTGCTAAGATTTCGCCCCTCAAGTTGGTTAATCCCAGCAAAAATGGCAGGGTGTTGGGAACCAGGGAAATCGGTTGTTCCTTGAGGGAAAGGACTTCCCGCACTGCCTCTAATTCTATGCCGAACAGACTGCCTCCCTGACCGAACAGGAGAAATTGCTTTGTTATACTTGTCTGATTCCCCCCTGCCGTGGGAGCCGTTATTTTCATGGCTTATTTTTTGTTTATAGTGTAGCTTACCAATTAGAATTTTGCTTTGACCCTAAAGTCGATCGCCGATCTAGTTTTTCTGCATCAGTTTTGGTGCGTCAAATGTTTATGTTAAATAAACCGCCGGTTGGCCAACAAGCAGGTTGCTATCATTAAATATAAAACTTTTATGGGTTTCAAAAACCCAGTTTCTTAAAAAAAACGGGGTTGGTCGGTATAATATTTTTTGGAAAGCTGCCGATCGCTTTATATTCGGATTACGCGGAAAGCAGACGCTGCACTATGTGGAGGAGTTGCTGAGGTTCAAAGGGTTTGCTAACGTAAGCGTCGGCGCCTAAATCAGTTCCCCAAGCTTTATCGATCTCGGTGTTTTTATGAGTACAAAATACTACGGGCAATTTTGCAGTTGCGCGATCGCCCCGCAATTCTCTGATCACTTCAAACCCGTTCATTCGTGGCATCACTACATCTAAAACGACCAAAGCCGGACGGGTTGTGCGGATCATGGCGATCGCTTCTTCGCCGTCGCCTGCCCGGATCACATCCATTCCGGCATCTTGAAGAATGCGGCAGATGATTTCTAGTTCGCTCTTAACGTCGTCCACGACTAAAATTTTTGACATATTCCACACTTCCTTGCTGTTATTGACAGCGGACTACGTTTATTCAGAAGCTGGCGCGATCGGCGGCGATGAGACTAGACCGCTTTGCGGACAAATTAATGTACTTCTAAATACAATATAGCCGATCGTATGGCTGAAGCTTGGCGGTCAGCCCTAAAAAGCGATAAAAATTTACTTTGCTAACGGAATCACTCTGAATAAATAAATCGGCAATTAGTAATGGATCGTTGGTAATTTGCGGTTGGGAAACCCACAGGTCTTAGTAGAAGGATCGATGGGAATACCAAAGCCGAATTTGCTATGATATTGTTTTAGCTTTATTCCCAATCACCTAGTTTAGAGCATTGCCTAAAGAAGGTAGAGTAATTTTTTAATTATCGCCACTAACAGCCAATTAAAAGTAGTTATAGCGGTGTTGTTACTGGTGTTAAAATATTTTTTTTAGTTAAAATACAGCCCAATATCGCTTAGTGAACGCTATTATTTTATTAATGAGACAAGTCAAAATAGAGGAGGATAACAAGGACATTTAAAGAATTTTATTGTGTGCGATTTATAATTGGGGGGCAAATTCAATGGATCGCGCGGCAGTCCCATTTTACCCAGTAGAGGAGTGTTGGGTTCACCAAAACTACTACCAGCAGGCGATCGCCATCCTTGAGCTCGATCGTGGGCCCAGCAGCAAAGACTGCTGCAAGATGCGGTCAATCGATTTTAGATTTGAGATTTTAGATTTGAGAATTGAAGAAAGCGCTCCCACTGATAAATCCGGGGGCTGGTGATGAGCATTCGGAGCTTTTTTCTCGTTTCACGGATGAATCCGGAGGCTGCGGATGACATTGCTTGATTGTCAAATTAGTCGGTGAGGGAGAGACGGCGATCGGCTATAATAAAGGGCTAGAGGAAAAGAACACCGAAAACCCGAAAATATGGTTGCCATCCAAAGAAATCTCAACATTGCCGCGCTAGAAGCAGAATACAGTCAAAAAACACCGCGAGACATTCTCAAATTTGCCCTAGAAAATTTTGACAATATCTCGATTTCTTTCAGCGGGGCTGAAGATGTAGTTCTGATCGATCTTGCCTCAAAAATTACCAAAAATTTCCGCGTTTTTACCCTAGATACCGGACGGCTGCACTCCGAAACTTATCAGTTTTTGGATCAAGTCAGAAAACATTACGGCATTAAATTAGAAGTAATGTTTCCCGATGCAGCAGAAGTACAAGCCCTAGTAGAAGAAAAGGGATTGTTTAGTTTTTATCAAGACGGTCACAAAGAATGCTGCGGCGTGCGGAAAGTCAAGCCGCTGCGCCGCAAACTGAATACTCTCGATGCTTGGATTACTGGTCAGCGGAAAGACCAAAGTCCCAGTACCCGCAACGGTATTCCAGTTATTGAAGTTGACACTGCATTCTCCACTCCCGACCATGAATTAATTAAATTCAACCCCTTAGCAAACTGGTCTTCCGCAGAGGTTTGGGAATACATTCGCGCTTTGGATGTGCCTTACAACAAGTTGCACGAACGCGGTTTTATAAGTATTGGTTGCGAACCTTGTACGAAGCCGATATTGCCGAACCAACACGAACGCGAAGGTCGCTGGTGGTGGGAAGAAGCGACCGTAAAAGAGTGCGGTTTGCACGCTGGTAACGCACAAAAAGAGTAAATCACTTAAGGAGTAAGGTGCGCCTAGCGCACCAAAAAAATAGTAGGGTGCGCCTAGCGCACCTTACCCAACCCAAAAATAAATGCACTTCACATAAATCGTAGCCGAAGAATTCGCAATTAAAATAAACACAAATTAAGCTGACCTTGCCCTAGAACTTTGATATAATGATCGACATTCAGAATTAATACTAGCGGAAGAATTCGCAATTAAAATAAACACAAATCAAGCTGAGTTTGGCCTAGAACTTTGATAGAATGATCAACATTCAGAAAAGTTTTTAAAGTAGGTACTATATGCTCGCCTCAACTAGAGAATTGCTGAACACAGCCTTGAGAAGTGGTTATGCGATCGGTGCTTTTAACGTCTACAACCTAGAAGGAGTAAAAGCCGTCATCAAAGCGGCCGAAGCGCTGCACAGTCCTGCTATACTGCAACTTCACCCCAGCGCCCTCCTATACGGAAAATCCCCTTTAGTCGCGCTGTGCATCAAAGCGGCCCGCGCATCTTTTGTGCCGATCGCAGTACACTTAGATCACGGCACCTCAGAAAAAGACATTCACATCGGTCTAGCCGCCGGCATTAAATCCATTATGGCAGACGGTTCTCCTTTGCCATACGAACAAAACTTAATATTTAGCCGGGAAATGACTAAATTAGCCCACGCTAACGGTGCGGCAGTTGAAGCAGAAATCGGCAGAATTAGTGGCAGGGAAGAGGGTTTGACAATCGATGAGAAAGCCGCAAGGATGACCGATCCAGTGGCAGCAGTAGAGTTTATCAAAGAAACTAAGGTGGATTTTTTAGCTGTAACAATTGGTAACGTTCACGGCAAATATTTAAGCCAACCAAAACTAGATTTTCCTCGTTTGGAAAAAATCCGGGCTGCTGTTTCAGTGCCGTTAGTGATGCACGGTGCTAGCGGCTTGCCGGAATCAATGATTCATCAATGTATTCAATTCGGAGTATCGAAATTTAATGTGAATACAGAAGTTCGCGAAGCTTATATGGGCGTGTTAAAAAGTAGCATTTCTGAGGCACATCCGGATTTGTTGGAAATAATGGAAAAAGCTATCGATGCCATGCGATGGGTCATTTCTGACAAACTGCAACTTTTCGGTTCTGTCGGTAAAGCTTATTTGCATCACTCTGTCGAGACGGCTGAATTGACCGCAAAGAGTACCCGCAACAAACAAACAAGCCGCAACCAATCAAATTTCGATCAAAGGTTAAAGCCTGTGTATAGTGAGGCCTTGAGTCTTATGTTGAAGTAAAAAAAAACTAAAGTCCTGACTGCGAACCCGTTTTTAGTCAGGACTTCAGTCCTCTCTAACCGTTTAAAAAGCGATCGGCAGCTATGCCAGATTCCCGCAGCCACCGAATTAAAGACTGCAATTGAGCTTCCGCTGACTCGGCCCGCTGCCGTTGCTGTTTCGCTTCAGTCAGAATCCAATTGCCATCAACATCATACCAGCGCAGCCACAGTCGATCGATTTCCTGAAACTCTGCCACAAACCCAAGCCCAAAATTAGGTCACCCATCCACACTCGCGACTAGGGCAATTCTAATTCTTGATAGTGTCCGCCCTTCAATTCAAACACTCGCAATTTGTTAGTATACCGACTGAAAACGGCATAAACAGGAACACGCAAAATTTGCTCGTAAACATCCCATTTTCTCGGCGGTTCCTCCTTCGTCTCCGACTCGAAAACTTGCCCGTTACCCGCAGTCTTTCCCGACTGAGGTGGCAACTTTTCTTCATCGGTATTGTCGCCTAAATCTTCTTTTTCCGTTCCCCGCGAAAGCAGTTCTACAATTACAAAAGGATTCACCCCTTCCTGCCAAGTAACGTAACTCATCCGCTGTTCGGAGCGATCGTCAAGTCGGGGAACTCCCACAACTCCAAACCAATCCGGCCGCTGGTGCCACAGAGTGTGATGCACGTCCTAATAAAGGTTCATGTCGGTGCCGCTAAATATCTCAGAAGCTGGATAATTCCGAGGCAGAAACGTCAGGCTCAACAACTGCGGCTGCAAATCGTGAAATTCGTCCCGCAAACCAGGTTCCTCCGGGTCTTCGCTGGGTAAATCGTACATCGTCGGCAGCGTTTATCTGGGCGATCGCAGCGGATCTGTTTGCGACACAGGATATTATTTAAAAAGCAACATATAATATTGAGAAATGACTGCATTTATGCTAACATCATTTTTTTAATACTTGCAGGACGAGCGCCAACACCCTGTAAAACGTTTATTGCCAACTTTTCTTCCTCTCTTTTGTGAAGTCAATCTCACCTCTTAAATCTCAAATCGACTGATCCGAAATTCTGCACTATGATCGACATTCCTCAACTGATTGCTCAAGAACTTTCCATTAATCTGTCTCAAGTCAATAATGCTCTGGAACTTTTCGCCGAGGGAGCAACTATTCCGTTTATTGCCCGCTACCGCAAAGAACGCACGGATTTGTTGAATGAAATTCAGTTGCGCGACATCTCCGATCGCTTCACCTATCTGACGGAAATTGAAGAGCGCAAAAACTCGATTTTAGAGACGATTAGCTCTCAGGGAAAACTCACTGAAGAACTGCAAGCAAAAATCGAATCATGTTTGCAAAAAAACGAACTAGAAGACCTTTATCTGCCTTACAAACCAAAGCGGCGGACGCGAGCGACAATTGCTAGGGAAAAAGGTTTGGAACCGCTGGCGAATTTTATCAAATGTCTGAACTTACCGACGGCTAAACCAGCAGATTTGGAGGCGGAAGCAGCTAAATACATTTCGGAAGAAAAGGGCGTTAAAACAGCAGAAGAAGCTCTCAAAGGTGCTGCGGATATTTTGGCGGAAGCGGTTTCGGAAAAAGCCGAATTGCGCGCTTATTTGCGAGAGTTTTTGATGAAAACAGGAGTTTTTGTCTCGAAAATTAAAGATGATTTTCCGGAAGGAAGCACCAAATTTGAAATGTACCGCAATTACCAAGTTGCAGCGAGAAGCGTTCAGTCGCACAATATGTTAGCGCTGTTTCGCGGGGAAACGGAAGGGGTTTTAGATTTGGAACTGGCGTTTGATGAATCCGCAGTGATGGCTTATTTGGAAGCTCAGGAAATTAGAACTAGGATACCGGAAGTTAAAGAGTTTTATCGATCGACTTTGAAGGATGCCTTCAACCGACTGATGAAGACTTCGTTAATTACAGAAGTGCGATCGCACAACAAAGCCATCGCTGATATCGAGTCGATCGCCACTTTTGAAACCAACCTCCGCGAGTTGCTGCTGTCGGCGCCGGCGGGAATGAAACCCACATTGGCGATCGATCCGGGATTTCGCACGGGGTGCAAAGTTTCCGCCCTTGACGAAACCGGGCAATTTTTAGAATATCAAGCAATTTTCCCCCACCAAGCGGCAGCTCAGCGCCAGCAAGCTGGTAAAATTGTCAAGCATTTAATTGAAAAATATAAAATTGAATTAATCGCGATCGGCAACGGTACAGCTTCCCGGGAAACAGACGAATTTGTTTCGGAAGTATTGGCAGAAATGGACAGGAAACCGATTAAAGTCATGGTGAATGAATCCGGTGCATCGATTTATTCAGCAAGCGAAGTGGCGATCGCCGAATTTCCAGACCTCGACATCACCGTCCGCGGCGCAGTCAGCATCGGACGGCGCTTGCAAGACCCCCTCGCCGAACTCGTGAAAATCGACCCGAAATCAATAGGAGTCGGTCAATACCAGCACGACGTTGACCAAAAACTGCTCAAAAAGAAACTCGACGAAACAGTCGAAAGCTGCGTTAATTATGTCGGAGTTGACTTAAACACAGCCTCCAAAGAACTGCTGACATTTGTATCGGGAATGACGGCAACAGTTGCCAAAAATATCGTCAATTACCGCAACGAAAACGGCGCATTTAAAAATCGCCGCCAACTCCTGAAAGTTCCCAAACTCGGGCCAAAAGCTTTTGAACAAGCAGCCGGGTTTCTCCGCATTCGCGGCGGCGAAAACCCCCTGGACAATACAGCAGTTCATCCCGAAAGTTATCCTGTAGTGCAGGCGATCGCCAAGGATTTAGACTTGCCTCTGACTGAAATAACACAAATTTCGGAAAAAATCAAGACTGTAAACATCAAGAAATATGTCACAGAAAAAGTAGGAGAACCAACACTCCGAGACATTATTTCCGAACTAGAAAAACCGGGAAGAGACCCGCGAGCCGAGTTTAAATATGCCACTTTCCAAGCAGGAATCAAAGAAATCTCCGATTTGCAAGTTGGCATGGAATTAGAAGGAATAATCACGAATGTAGCTAACTTTGGAGCCTTTGTTGATGTGGGGGTGCACCAAGATGGTTTGGTTCACGTTTCTCAATTAGCCGATCGCTTTGTAGATGACCCCAAACAGATTGTCAAAGTCGGACAAGTGGTGAAAGTGCGGGTTTTGGAGGTGAATGAGAAGTTAAAGCGGGTTAGTTTGACGATGAAGCTGCAAGAAAAACCGCAACCGCAAAATGGCAATAGCGCGAGGCTTCCGGCCCCGCGCCGTCGTTAAAAGTTTGGGGGAAAGGTGAAAAAGGGCGATGGCGTCCCGCCCCGCAAGCTACGGCTATAATTGTGTAATCCTCACCAACCTCAAAATTATATGGTTGCAAGTAAAAGCGACACCTACGTCTCTCCTGAAGATTATTTACCAGCCGAGAAAGTCAATCCGATCGAACACGAGTACAGGCACGGGAAAATCTATACAAAAGCAGGAAAAAGTAAACCTCATGTCATTATTATGGGGAACATATCTCTACTTTTGAAAAATCATCTTCGGGGAAGTGGCTGCATACCTTACATGGCAGATATGAAAGTTTGGGAGGAGACATCTAATTTTTTTAGTAGTGGTGAATAGTAATGGTCAAGAGCGAAGAGAGGCATTGTAATGATGCACAAACTACCAAATTGCACCAATGCAATGGTTGAATATCCTCGCTTACCAGCTTACCATTACTATTCACCACTACCCAAAAATAATCAATCAAATCTGTTTAAAGCCGCTCAAAAAGTAGTCAAATCTCAGAGTGAGAGCGACAAAAATCAAACCCACGAACACCTACATGGACGCACAACAACTCGAATCACCACAATTTATGCCATCGCTCCTCAATTATTACCCCTGTGGGCGGGCGCCAAACACATAATTGCGATCGAGAGAACTGGCAGCAGATGGTCAGGGAAAAAAAGTCGTCGTCGATTGATTGATTTCCATGAAACACATTATTATTTAAGTAGTTTGGATTGGTCGGCTCATCAATTTGCCGATGCAATTCGGGGACACTGGCTAATTGAGAAGCGACTGCATTGGGTTAAAGAGGTGACCTTAAATGAGGATAACTGTATTCATCGCCGTGGCAACTCACCTGCTAATTGGGCAACGGTTAGACAATTTTTAGTATCGCTCGCTCGGATGAATGGTACAAATACTCTTCCACAAGCTTTAAGATTGATGGCCACCCAGGTCGAAAAGCTTTGTGAGTTGCTTTTCGGTTTTCAGTGTCCAGACAAACCAGTTAAATCTTTCACGTAGCATCATCAAATTGCCCGATCGGCTTAGTTTATTTTTTCGCCAATTAATCCACCCTGCTTCCCTTGCTGCTGTATGTGGGAGAAACGCACCGCACTCCCAAACAACGGTAGATGAGCCATGATTGCCATAGCTACGTTGCCAACTACATCGAACTTCATCGGCGTTATTCCCTGGATGTGGCTGTGGCTATTGCGTTTTGGTACGGAGCGCCACTTAATCGAAAACAGCGACTACAACTGGAGTCAGAGCTTATCTATAAATGGAAGTCGCCATTTAACAAAGAATGCTGGCAGTGGTGGGGACAGCCATTTGGCAAGTGACTCCTGCAATCTTCACACTTGTCGATCGTCG
Organism: Microcoleus sp. MON1_C5; assembly: GCF_036701875.1. Lineage (NCBI taxonomy): Bacteria > Bacillati > Cyanobacteriota > Cyanophyceae > Oscillatoriales > Microcoleaceae > Microcoleus > Microcoleus sp. MON1_C5. The sequence goes on from NZ_JAUBRN010000044.1 coordinate 58,930, forward strand.
GTGATTAACATCACTCATGAGCTTGTGTCAAGTCACTGTTACATCACTTAACACTTTGTTACATTAATTTACATAAGAAAGCAAAGGAAGAACAAGCGATGTACACCACCGACGAAAACGGAACCCTCAACAACTACGCCGTCGTACCCAAAATGTCTTACGCCCAGTACCCTTCAGCCGACCTGCAGCGTCGGTACGCCCTTCAAGGTGCTGGTGCTGTCTTGTTGGTGACGTTCTTGGTGCTGACTGCTTTCGCTGCCTAACTTCAAGCATTTGCCCGCACTCGTTTTTACTGCCTCTTGGGTTACAGGAGGCAGTTTTTCAGTTTATATTTGGCAGTACCGCAGCTCGAATCGGGTAGGTGTTTAGCAAACCGAATTTCTAAGGCTACCGTTCCAATAGCCTTTCTTAAAAAGATGAGGTACACGAGATTACCTGAATATCGAGATTTTCAAGCCTTATTACATACCTCATTTATCTGAGAAATGCTATAAAAACCGGATTTAGGTAAATGCGAATGGAAGGTATCAGTAAAACAGTTCGGGATTGTTCCAATTCACAAAGATTGTTGAATAACTAAACAGTCCTTAAAAAAAGGGCTATTTCTGGCTGTTTGCGTAAGCCTTGTAGAGTATTTCAAGAAAATCCATGAAAAACATTGTTTATCGATATTCACTCTTGTGTACCCTAGGAGTTTTAATCTTCGTGCCACTAACGGGAATACTCTCCCCAGGTAGCAGTAGCAGCCAGCTTTCCCCATCAGTTGGTCAAAAGCAAGTTTCACGTAAACCTGCTCCCAGTACAAAGCTATACAATAATTCGACGTATGGTGTTACCTTTAGCTACCCCAGCAATTGGCAACCTACAAAGGGCTATGAAGAACGTTTCAGCGCAGCGGATGGATTCTTCCAGATAACGGGGTTGTCGTCACCGCCACCGTCAACGATTCAGAATGTTTGTAAGGATGCACTGAATCATAGACTAAATCCCTACGGTACTCGTCCCCAGATGCAGAGGTTACAAATCCAGGGCCGCCCAGCGTGTTTAATTTTGCCTTCCTCTGACCAAGATCGGACAATGGAAAGAATGGCAACGCTGATTGTCCGCTATCCCACACCGATTCGTCTGAATGGGACAAACTACAATCACCTCATGCTGTCTGCCGACAAGGAACACATTCGCCAGATTGCTAACGGGCTAAGATTTACAATGCCAAGGCGATAGTACAGCAACCGCCAAGGCGGTTAGGGCAACGATATCCTTGTCGGGGGCGACGGCAGCGATATCCTCAATGTCGCCAAAGGTTTTGATACCCTAAACGGCGGTTTGGCAAACGATATTCAAGTCGGCGGCGCGGGCAATGATGTATTTGTTTTAGGTGCCGGATTGGGAATTGATACGATCGCTGATTTCGCCAACTTTCAAGATACCGTGCAATTAATCAATGGCTTGACCTTCGGACAGCTATCAATTTCTCCTGGAACTAACGGCACATTAATTAGAGTAGCCGGCAGCGGTGAAGTTTTAGCTTCTTTGACAGGCGTTGCTCCCAATCTTATCGGTTCTGAAGATTTCATCTCGGTCTAGAGATAGTAAAGGGGTCATTGGTAAAATTATTTTTACTCAGGAAACATGATTAAAATTGGCAAACAATCCTTGGCATTAATAGGCACAGTTATTGCCGTTGTGTAACCTATTTTTACCGCTAATTTACAAGAAAGCAACAGCGAACTGAGCAAGCTTCAGTTTGTCTGGAAATCCCCCAATAGTTGTTGCCGAGCGATAAACCGTTTCTGTAATTTGCAACAACCCTGTCCATCTGTGTTGTCCGAATAAACCATAGCTTCAGTTTTAAGACTATTGTTTGGAGTTGAAGATCCCACCAATTTTCCTTTCTCTGTTAAAACCCTTCACTGTTATAATCATAGTCGTCAATTATTAATTGTTGCTGATACAAAAAACCTGTAGGAGCAAGCTGTCTTATCAAAATAGCTTTGACTGTGTTAAGAAATAAAACACTAGAGAATAGAATATTGTGGCTTGGGATACAAATATAAGCAGTAACATCTAACCTTCTTTTATGGGTTTTTTTCTTAATAGCGAGGTCTTCCAATGGCGATCGAACTTTCAAGTCTAACGTTTACTGACCAGGCTGATATTGTCCCCGCGTCTGGGGTGGAACAAATACTCAATACTGGGATTGCTAATACTCTTGGTGGCGACGACATAATAAATGGTGAGACTGGGAACAGTATCCCCGACGTTGGGGTTCCTGCCCCCGGTGGCGTCGTCAACACTGGCACGCTTAATACCAGCGGTGGTAACGACAGACTCACGGGCATTTTCAATGACCCAACCAACAATTCTTTTACGGGTTATGGTATTTACAACGTAGAAGGCATCATTGATACTGGTGAGGGTAACGATATACTTACGGGTATTGGCATAGATCGTGGCATTTTGGGTCAGTCTGGCACCCTCAATACTGGAAATGGCAACGACATAATAACGGGTACTGGTTTTTTCGGCATCGAAAACAATTGGGATACCTTCAATACCGGTGATGGTAGCGACATAATAACTGGCATTGGTACCAAATTCGGTGGCATCCTCAATTACGGGCCTATAAATACTGGTGCTGGCAATGACCTAATCACTGGTACAACCAGCAGTGGCAGCGGTATCGAAAACCTATCCAACGGCAGCATTGATACTGGTGATGGTAACGACATAATAACTGCCACTGGCAATTATTATATCCTCTACAACAACGGCAGCATTGATACTGGCAATGGTAACGACTCCATCATTGCCGAGGACAATGGCAATTTGCCCCTATATAACAGCAGCAACGGCGGTACAATTGATACTGGTAGTGGTAACGACTCCATCATTTTACAGGGAGGACTTTACAACTCGGGTGGGGTATTTTTAGGAGAGGGTAACGATTCCCTTGCTCTCACTCCCTCTAAATTCTTTCCTAACCATGCCCTTGCCAACTACAGCGCCATTGATACTGGGGATGGTGACGACATAATCACTAGCACTGGTGTCATTTACAACGAGGGTGTTTTTAGTGAGGGTGTTATTAATATGGGTAATGGTAAAGACTCCCTTATTGCCGAGGGAGGTTTTGAGGGGACCGGCAACGTATTTTTAGGAAATGGTAAAGACTATCTCAAGGGTTTTGGTAGCGGCAATTTCGATGGCGGAAACGGTAAAGACACACTGGAGTTAACGTCAGGAACTTATACCGTTGGAATATCGGGAACAGGGGTAAACTTCACTAAGGATAGCATTATCATGAATACTTCTGGGTTTGAAGAACTCATAGCTGGTAGCACAACCTATGACTTTAGCCGTTTAACCAACGGTCAAACAATTTTTGTCGCCTAGCAGTGTATTTGAGAGGTGAGGTATGGGAGAGCTAGCTAACAGAAAAGTTTTGCTGTCCTAAAAGACCCTTTATTTTTTACTGATAACGCTTTTCTCCAATTTTCTGAAAGAATCGAAGATTTGACTGTGGGGAGTGGATTGTGCTTATTGGTTTATGCTTTGGGGTCAAAGATATTTCCCTTTCCCTTTACTAAAATCCATCTCCACTTTGAAAAATTAGTTAAGTTAATCCACTCTGAATCCGACCTGATGTTTAAGCTTTCAATGCTTTCAGAAAGCCCCAGCCTTAAACCCGAGTACGATCGACAATTACTTTCAATCTGCCCCGTGACGAGGGGATACCCGACCCGGGCTCGTGAAGCTTTTGGGCGTCTGCTTGATGCGCGGTCTGAATTGCCGCTGCGGGCGGCGGACTAGGTGTAGGAGACCGCAATCAGGATTTTTTCGAGACCACCTTAAATACAACTGAAGTTCAACTTCAGACCAGATTAAATGCAAATGAGACTACATTAAATCCAACCAGACCACATTATAAGGGCTGGTGATACTTCCCTATCTTCCGGCATCCGGGTCAACTCCAACAGAGCTGGCTCGGTATTTTTTTCTCTGTTATTGGTTCTTTAGCCCCCAAGACTGTGGTAAGGCGATCGCGCTTTTGCTTGAGGGCGATCGCGCTTTTGCTTGAGGGCGATCGTACTTTTTAGTCTAAACTCCAGTAATAAGCCAGCTTCAGAGGCAATAATTACCTTTGAAACTGGCTCAGCGTTAGGATAAGTGCAGAAACTCAGCCGATTGAGGATTGACTGGTACTCTAAACTGTGGCACTCAAAACTTGAGCGGATAAATGCTCATAATGGCTCTCCAGATAATCTGCAACAAAGCGCTCCAATAGTTCATCGCTATGATTTTGCATGACTACGACGTGGGCTAAATCTCCCTGGGTGGAAAGTTGCCATTTTTCAACAACCGTATTAGAGGGCTTCGGAAAAACAACGGTAGAAGACAATACGGTTCAGTTAAGGCTCAAATAGTGGTAAATTAGGTATGGTGTCCAAAAATGGAGAGCAAGTAAGGTGCATC
>NZ_JAUBRN010000045.1:0-63214 GCF_036701875.1 Microcoleus sp. MON1_C5
ATCGGCTTTTTGAGTTCCAAAACTTTTACAGTCACCAACAGCGACTTCACCAACAACAAAGGAATTAACGGCGGGGCGATTAACAGCCTTCAGGGCAAGTTAACCATTGACAACTCGCGATTCATCGGCAACGACACCACCGCAGCCTCTTACGCCACAGGCCAAGAGAATCCTGGTTTAAGGGGTAACGGTGGCGCTATTTACACAGACAGAGCCAGCAATCCGAGCGAAGCTTCCGGCACAATCAAGATCACCAAAAGTGTATTTCAAGACAACAAAGGGCGAGGCGAAGGCGGAGCAGCTTATCTGTTCACCGGTAGCCAGGACAATGTAATTTTGGAAAACACCACCTTCCAAAATAACGAAGTTATGGCGCTCACAGGCAGCCCCAATGGTGGAAATCCTGGAAATGGTGGTGCGGTAACGATTTTGAGCGACAGCACCAACAAGGGATTGACCATTGCCAACACCACCTTTGCTGGCAACAAAGCCAATAATCAAGGTGGCGGGCTGTGGATGCGAAATGCCCCTACTACGATTACTAACAGTACGTTTTCTGGCAACTCCACGGCGTTTGCTGCTGGTGATTTCAACAAACTCGGCGGTGCAATGACTCTTGGTGCACCCACAACCATTCTCAATACGACGATCGCCGATAATTCAGCAGGCTGGGTTGGTGGAGGTATCTTCGCCGATGCCAATAATGTCACCCTCAAAAACACGATTCTTTCCAACAATACAGCGGCTAACGGAGGAAACCCTTGGGGCATTCAGCAACACGTCACCGCCCAATATAGCGATCAAGGAGGGAATTTTCAGTGGCCGGTGATTGACACCGATACCAAGGTGACGACAAGTGTGACGATCGCAGACCCCTTACTTGGCCCTTTGCAAAACCTCAACGGAGCTTTAGTCAGGCCGCTGCTGATAGGAAGTCCGGCAATTGATAAAGGGATTGCCACCGGCGCACCCGCTACGGATCAGCGCGGCGTGACTCGCCCTCAAGATGGGGACACCATTCCAGGCGCGATCGTGGACAGCGGCTCTTTTGAATTGGGAGGTAGTGTCATCCCGGTGCCAACTCCGACGCCCGCGCCAACTCCTACTCCGGCGCCGACTCCAACTCCCACACCGACTCCGGCGCCAACTCCGACGCCCGAACCCACTCCAACTCCCACACCGACTCCGGCGCCAACTCCGACGCCCGAACCCACTCCAACTCCCACACCGACGCCGGCGCCAACTCCGACGCCCGAACCCACTCCAACTCCCACACCGACTCCGGCGCCAACTCCAACTGAGACTCCCACCCCAACTCCGCCGACGCCGACTCCAACTCCGACACCGACTCCGGCGCCAATTCCAACTGAGACTCCCACACCAACTCCGCCGACGCCGACTCCAACTCCCACACCGACTCCGGAGCCAACTCCGACGCCCGCGCCGACTCCAACTCCCACACCCGAACCCACTCCGACACCCACACCCGAACCCACTCCAACTCCTACACCTGCGCCGACTCCGCCGCCAACACCAACTCCCGCACCCACACCAACTCCGGCCGTAGATGATTGCCTACTCGATAGCCTCAACGCCCCGCAACTAGATCCTGCCACCATCACCCCCAACCCCGTCCAACAAACTGTCAACGGCGGCGAAGGTAACGATTTCATCATCGGCGGTGGCATCAACGAGTCAATTAACGGACAAGCCGGCAACGATACTCTCTACGGCATGGGCGAGAATGACAACATCCAAGGCGGTGCAGATAACGACTCAATCTTCGGCAATGGAGGCAGCGATTTCATCTCTGGCGGTGCTGGCAACGATACCATCTACGCTGGCAAAGATCCTGACACTGTGGTCGATGCCGAGGGCGACGACTTGTTGAGGGGAGATGTCGGCAATGATACAGTTGCTGGCGGCGTTGGTAACGACAGCATTTTCGGCGGTAAAGATGACGATATCTTGCTGGGTGAAGATGGGGACGACTACATTTTAGGCAACTTAGGAAATGACACAATTAATGGCGGAAACGGCAACGATATTGCCTTTGCCAATGAAGGTGCAGACCTGATTTTTGGAGACTTGGGAAATGACAGCCTGTACGGCGGCAAAGACAACGACAGTCTCGATGGCGGTGAGGGCAACGACTTGCTCTTCGGTGGCAATGAAAACGATGTGCTCTGTGGCGACATCGGTAACGATACCCTGTACGGCGGCAAAGGTAATGATATTCTCAGCGGCGGTGCTGGGGACGATTTCCTTTCCGGAGATGTTGGCGACGATACTTTGACTGGTGGTTCGGGAAATGATGTGTTTTTCCTAAGTCAAAGTTTGGGTAGCGACATCATTAATGATTTCCGCAAGGGAGAGGATTTAATTGGGTTGAATTCTGGTTTGAGTTTCAATCAACTCAGTATTACTTCCAGCAACAATCAGACTTTGATTACTGTGACGGACACCAATCAATTGTTGGCGAAGCTTAACGGTATTACCCCCGGTATTCTCACCGCTAGCGATTTCACTCAGGTAACAATCTAACTACCTCGGGTAGGGTGCGCCATAAGCAGCCCGACCCCTCAGGAGTGGTGAAGAAAGCTCTCAAACTCCTGAAATTTGGTGGATGACGTTAGCGCAGCCCTCCCCTACGGGGGCTACGCTAACGAAGAGGATCGCTCGATCTGATTGTTTTCAACCGCGATCGGTAATAAATCTTGTTTATTGCCGATCGCCCACACCTAAAATGAGGCAACTCCGTCTATTGCACTCCTGAGCTGGCTAGCCATAAACAGCGGCCGAATAAAGCAAGCTTTCTCAACCACTAAATTTCAGATTTTTAGGAACTTTTTGCCAGTTATAAAAAAAATTAAATTAATCAATTTTTTAGGCAATTTTCCTGGTTTTCTCTAATGTGAATGTATCAGGTACTAGCAGAGCAATTGTCAGAAATTGGGAACTCCAGAAAATCTTTTTGGAATTTTACCTGACCAAGGCTACCAAATGGTTTGATGCACTATTTATCTCGCTAATGGTGCGCCTTGCCAATCTACATAGAGAGGTTCCAGGTGCCGGACTATTTACATTACATCCTCTGCAGTTAATTGCTCAGAAAATCGCAATTTTCATACAGCTTAAGCTGATTAGGGAGACAAGTGTCGGATTTCACTTAGGGATAGAATTAAAGTTTTTCCCTAAATTTTAATCTTTCCGATGGATCACTGAGTTTTTAATTCTGCCTACTGCCTTCTGCATCTTTAGCCTTCTGCTTTCAAGGTGAATCTACTAGCAAATAGTAAACATTCTCATGGGTATGCCAAATGAGTTCAACTTTTGCCACCAACAGGGATTCACAATCTGTTCTCCGCAATGCTGGTTCTAAATCTATTGTCTTCATTGATTCGGGCCTAGATGACTATCAAACTCTTGCGGGTGGCGTGCTTCCCGGTACAGAGATCATCATTTTAGATAAAAATGGTAACGGAGTCGAGCAAATTACTGCGAAACTGCAAACAATTTCTGCTGCGGGGGAAACTGTAGACCAACTTCATATTTTTTCGCACGGCAATTCTGGCAGCTTGCAGCTAGGTTCTAGGACGCTGAATTCGGATAATTTGTCACAATATGGAAGCCAGTTGCAAGAGTGGCGAAATGCGCTAAGCGACAAAGCAGATATTGTGCTTTACGGTTGCGATGTTGCTGCGGGTTCGGGAAGCAATTTTGTCGATCGGCTGGGCGAGTTAACCGGGGCTGATATTGCGGCATCTAGCGATCGCACTGGCGGCGGTGGTAACTGGAATTTGGAGTTGACCAAGGGTGATATTGAAGCACCGCTAGCCTTGACTCCAGAAGCAATGGCGGATTACCGAGGGACTTTAGCGACTATTACGGTTACCAACAATAACGATAGCGGGCCCGGTTCCTTGAGAGATGCGATCGCCACGGCTGTTACCGGCGATACCATTCAATTTGCCTCCACTCTTGCCAGCCAAACAATTACTCTCACTTCCGGTCAAATTGTCATCAACAAAAACTTGACAATTGATGCAGTTGGTGCAGCCAATTTAACCATCAGTGGCAATAATGCTTCGCGGGTTATCCTAACCGAAGGTTCAACAAATGTTACTCTAAAAAACCTGATTGTTGCCAACGGCAAAGTTTCTGGAACCGAGCCGAATAATGAGGCAACTAGCGCCGGTGGTGGCATTCAAACGGGAGGTAACAGCACTTTAACTTTAGAAAATTGCCAAGTCAATAATAATGTTGCCGGTTTGGGTGGTGGCATTTACACGGGTTTTCGCAGCACGACAAATGTAATTAACAGCAAGTTTAGCGGCAATGATGGTTCTTTAGCTAACAATACCGAACGGGGGGGCGGCGCGATAGCCACTAAAAGCGGCGGTGTTCTGACTATCCAAGATAGCGAATTTACCAACAACAAAGGCAGCTACGGCGGGGCTGTTAATAACCTGCTGGGCAGCATGACGATCGAAAACTCTAAATTCACAGGCAACCGCACAGATAAAGGCGTTGGCGGGGCAGTTTACGTCGATGGCGCTAATGCTTCGGGCCCCAATGCAACCCCCGGCCCTGTTGCCGGGAATATTGCTATCCGCAACAGCATTTTTGACGGCAATATCGGCTCGGGAGAAGGAGGCGCAGCCTTTTTGTTTGGTTATCTCCAAGATAAAGTGGTTTTGGAAAATAGCACCTTTATTAATAACCAAGCCGTAAAGAATTTATCAGGTACTGGAGGTTCTGGAGGCGGGGTTCGTCACGGTAATGCTGACTTGACAGTGACAAACTGCACATTCGCTAACAATAAAGCTGAAGACAACGGCGGCGGTTTGTGGTTCGGAGAAAATGGAAATGTCAGCATTGTCAACAGTACCTTTTCCGGCAACAGTGCTGCTAAGCAGGGCGGAGCAATGGTTGTTGGCAACAGAGATTCTTTTTCGACTAATATCGTCAATTCGACTTTTGCTAAAAATACCGCTGGGGAATATTCGGGAGGTATTGCTACTTTTAACGATCGTGTCAAATCGCCAATTACTGTCAAAAATTCGATTTTTGATAGGAATACGGCAAGTAATCCTTTTAAAAATAGGCAGCACACTGGACGGGAGCTCATCGATGGGGGAAACAATCTTCAATTTCCCGCTAAACTGACCGTGGGAGATCCTAATGATAGTAATGTTACGGCAAGTATTACGATCGCAGACCCGAAACTCGGGCCTTTGGAAAATATTAACGGCGCTTTTGTGCTGCCGCTGCTAACAGGAAGTCCGGCAATTGATACCGGTACTGGTGCGGGCGCGCCGGCTGCGGATCAGCGCGGTGTGAGTCGCCCTCAAGATGGTGATAATAACGGAAGTGCGATCGTGGATATTGGTGCTTACGAATTTAACGCTACAGTCACGCCAACTCCGACTCCCACTCCAACTCCAACTGAGACTCCGACCCCAACTCCGACTCCCACGCCGACTCCCACGCCGACTCCGACTCCCACACCAATACCGACTCCAACTCCGACGCCGGCGCCGACTCCCACCCCAACTGAGACTCCCACACCAACACCGACTCCCACACCGACTCCCACACCGACTCCCACACCAACGCCGACGCCCACACCTGCGCCGCCGCCAACACCAACTCCCGCGCCCACACCAACTCCGGTCGCAGATGATTGCCTACTCGATAGCCTCAACGCCCCCCAACTCGACCCTGCCACTATCACACCCAACCCCGTCCAACAAACTATTAACGGCGGCGACAGTACCGATTTCATCATGGGTGGCGGCATCAACGACTCGATTAATGGACTTGCCGGCAACGATACTCTCTACGGTATGGGCGGCAATGACAACATTGACGGCGGCGCAGATAACGATTCAATCTTTGGCAATGAAGGCACCGATTACATCTCTGGCGGCGCTGGCAACGATACCATCTACGCTGGTAAAGATCCTGACACTGTTGTCGGCGCCGATGGCGACGACTTGTTGAGGGGAGATCTCGGCAATGATACAGTTGCCGGCGGGCTGGGCAACGACAGCATTTTTGGCGGTAAAGATGACGATATCTTGCTGGGTGAAGATGGCGATGACTACATTTTAGGCAACTTAGGAAATGACACAATTAATGCCGGAAACGGCAACGATATTGCCTTTGGCAATGAAGGTGCAGACCTGATTTTTGGCGAGGAGGGAAATGACACCCTGTACGGCGGCAAAGAAAACGACAGTCTCGATGCGGGTGAGGGCAACGACTTACTGTTCGGCGGCAATGACAACGATGTGCTTTGCGGCGACATCGGTAACGACACCCTGTACGGCGGCAAAGGTAATGATATTCTCAGCGGTGGCAGCGGTTCCGATTTCCTTTCCGGGGATGTTGGGGACGATACATTGACGGGAGGTTCGGGAAATGATGTGTTTGTCCTCAATCAAAGTTTGGGTAGCGACATCATTAATGATTTCCGCAGGGGAGAGGATTTATTTGGGTTGAATCCTGGTTTGAGTTTCAATCAACTCAGTATTACTTCCAGCAACAATCAGACTTTGATTACTGTGACGGACACCAATCAATTGTTGGCGAAGCTTAACGGTATTACCCCCGGTATTCTTACCGCTAGCGATTTCATTACTCTGTAGTTATTATACCAAATCCGGGTTGGCTACTCCCTTTATCATTCTGCGTATCATTCGGTGGTTGAAACCGCTACTAAATAAACGAAGTCCGCCTCCGCCGACTGAGAGATAAAGGGAGTAGTTAAATCTGATATAGTGTTGTAGCATCTTCCAATAAAAATTAGCCAAGCATGATAAATATCCTCTAATCGTCTGATGCTCTAGCCCACACATATTAATCTATTGTTCCTAATAAAGCGGACTGGATATTATTCCGTTTTAATACGATCGCACAAATGTCTGTCCTCCTCCTTCACATCAGCATTGGTTCGCAAATAATTTCCGACCCAATCGCATCCATACTGGAGGAAATCGAGCTGGAAAATTCGCTCTAAATTCCACACAATAGCGGTTCTATCCTGACTTGCTGAGGCGATGAACTTCCCATCAGGGCTAAATGTCACTCCGAACACCCCATCGCTATGTCCTTTTAAGGTTTCGAGTTCTTTACCGTCGTACCTCCAAAGTTTGACTGTGCCGTCGAAACTTGCTGAGGCGATCGTCTTGCCATCAGGGCTAAATGCCACTCCGAACACCCCATTTTTGTGTCCCTTTAAGGCTCTGATTTCCGTACCGTCGCGCCGCCAAAGTCTCACCATGCTATCCATACCTGCTGAAGCGATCGTCTTGCCATCAGGGCTAAATGCCACTCCAGCTACCTGACGGCGATGGCTCGTTAACGTGTGTAGAAGCCTGTAGCTGGGCTTTCCAGAGGCGATCGCATTATCCCACTGCCAAAGTTTAACAGTGCCATCCACGCTAGCTGAGGCAATAACCTGTCCATCGGGACTAAAGGCAACTCCGTTAATGTGATCGGTATGTCCTTTGAGAGTTGCTAATTCAGAACCATCAATTCTCCAAACTTTAACCGTTCTGTCCTCACCCACCGAGGCTATTGACTGTCCATCTGGATGGAAATCAACAGCGAAGACTCTACCTTGATGTCCTGTAAAAGTCTTGACTAAAGTTCCGTCTAGTTGCCACACTCGAACAGTGCTGTCATAACCACCTGTAGCAATGATGTCTCCCTTTGGGCTGAAATCTACTCCGAAAACTTTATCAGATTGTTTAGGGAAAGTGCGAATTAAGCTACCATCAAGCCGCCAAAGTTTAACGGTATTATCGCGACTGGCAGTGGCAATTGTCTTACCATCAGGACTAAATTTTATGGTGTAAATTGGTGCTTGATGTCCGTTAAGAGTCTGGAGCAAACTGTCATCAAGCTTCCAGAGCGCGATCGGGCCATCCCAACTGGATGAGGCGAGGAGTTGCCCGTCAGGACTCCAAGCCACTCCAGAGACGACATCCTTGGCCGCTGGTAGGGTTTTTACTAGAGTCCCGTCAAGCTTGCAAAGTTGGACTGTTCTATCAACACTTGCCGAGGCAATTAAACGACCTTGAGGGTTAAAAGCGATTTTGATTACTCCATCGCTGTGTTCAGTTATAGTTTGGACTAACGTGCCGTCAAGGTGCCAAAGTTTGACGGTTTTATCCCAACTCGCCGAGGCAATCAGATTTCCTTGAGGGCTAAAGGCAACGTCTCTAACTCTATCCGTATGTCCGGTGAGGGTTCTCAGCAGTTGACCGTCTGCACTCCAGAGTTTGATGGTTTTATCGTTAGAAGCAGATGCAATAGTTTGACTGTCAGGGCTAAAGGCAACGCTGACAACTTCATCTTTATGTCCGGTGAGAGTTCTCAGCAGTTTGCCGTCTGTACTCCAGAGTTTAATTGTTTTATCTTTAGAAGCGGAAGCAATAGTCTGACCGTCAGGAGCGATCGCTACGTCTGCAACATCTTTGGTATGTCCTTTTAAGGTGTGCCACAAGGTATAGCTCGACTCTCCGTTTGGTGATTTTGTACTCGTTTTGCGCCAAAGTTTAACGGTGTTATCGCCAGAACCAGAAGCAATTAGATCCCCTCTGGGGCTAAATACGACTGCCCAAACCGTATTGTTGTGTCCTTGAAGCGTTCCCACCTTTGTACCGTCTTTTTTCCAAAGTTCGATGGTTTTGTCGGCAGAAGCTGAGGCAATGAGTTCGCCATCAGGGCTGAAAATGACATCATTAACCACATTGTCATGCCCGGATAACTGGTTATAGTCAACCGCTCCATAAACAGCCTGATGGAGAGCCTCCTTAACTGAGTGCTGGATATCTGCGTCTGCAACACCTAACTTTTGCAATCGTCGCTGTGCTGTGATGGCTTGTACAAGTGCATCTAACTTTTGATTTGAGGCGAATAGTGCTTCGGAAGATTTGGCGATCGCCTTGATTTCGCTGACAGCACTTTGCCGATACTGAAAATACACCGCTAGCCCCAATGCACAGGCAATAATTAATGCTATACTTACTACAAAAAGCAAAAATCTTTGCCGCCTAGAACTTTTTTTCTCAAGTGCTAATCTTTTTTGTTGTTCTGTTAGTCTGGCTTCAATTTCTTTAGTCCGTTCTGCTTCCAATGCTACCTGCACTTCTGTGCGATCTAATTCTTCAGAAGCTGCTAAAAACTTATAATCCAAGTCACTTAAACTTTTACCATGAGCCCAAGCTTGAGCATTTTTTAATGATTGTCCGCGTAACAATCGCGATTGATCGGTCTGCTTTGAAGTTATCCAAGCATCAAACGCTTGAGAGTAGGGACGCAAGGAAGCGAGATTTTTTTCTACCCATTCGGGGTTAAATACTTCTTGATAAATGGGGTTTCTTACTTGTAAAAAACCTTGGTGTTTTACAACCAAACCAGACAGCAATAGTTCTACCTGTTCTCGCGAGTCATCGGTTGGGACTGCCACTCCTTGTAAGATTTTTTGATATATTCCCAGGAGTCTTCCAGCACGTTGCTCATTTCTCAGGATGCGATCGCGGATCGTCTTTAAATGCTCTGGCTCATCTTGAGATTCCCAATTCTGGACGATCTGCGATCGTACCAGCGATTCCACAAAAAATACCTCAGTTCCCGGTGGAATTGTCAGCACGTCACTGTGAGATTCTCGCGCCGCTATAACTATCAATTGACACAGCTTTTGGCTCAGAAATGGTTGCCCATAAGTCCAAGCTAATATTGCTTTGATAATTGCCTCGGCATTACTGACTACACTGTCTAACCCTTTAGTTAAAGGAGAGGCTTCTTCCCAGGAAAACCCGTGCAAATCTACTGATTGTCCGATATTAAAAGGTGTCCGATTTTTATCGGCGATTAAATCGCTGGGTGTAGCTACTCCGAAAATCGCGAAGGTAATCCGATTGTATGAGGGATTGAGGGCTCGTTGGTTGTAACAATAACGAATCAAGGCGAAAAAGTCATCTACGGGAAAATCTAAGCTTAAAATACTATCAATCTCATCGACAAATATAATAATTCGCTTCTCGGGAAATCCGGCTAATAAAATCTCTTCAATAAATTGACTCAATCTTTGCAGGAGAGAAACTTCTTCTTGTTCTTGCCACCAGGTTTTTAAATTGACTTTTCCTACAAGATGGAAACTGCGCCACAAATCCCCAACGATTCCTTTATACCACTGTAAAGGAGTAATGTTTTCGCTACCGATGCGAGTCATGTCGATCGCGCTGCAGAGAAATCCTTCGGCTTGCAGTCGGTGCAGGGTGCGAACGAGAAGGGAAGATTTGCCCATTTGTCGGGAGTTGAGGACGTAGCAAAACTCGCCTCGTTTTAAGGCTTCATAAAGCTCGATATCTGCTTGTCGTTCGACATAGGTAGGCGCATCACTGGCCAGACTGCCACCAATTTGGTATGTAACCTTGGTCATGCCGTTTAGGGATTAATTTAAATGTAAGTATTTAGTGAGTTTATTGAGAGGTAAGGATGTGATGCGATCGCTTGATTCTAAAATAATTTAGGCAAATAAACTCTCAAACCTCGATCTAAATAAAGTTGTGCGAAGCAAAATATAGGCGATACAACTCACAGCTCAGCGTACAGCGGTTATTATCGATATGAATCAGCCCCATACTAACTAACTTAGAAGCTACTATCGGATCTAATTCCACTCCGCGTTCCGATTTTACCACTTGTTTAAGTGCAACCGCGAGTTCGGGATACTCTTGGAATGTCACCCAAAAACTCCGCAAGTAATCTTTATAAATTCCGGCTATGGTGGGAGCTTCTTGTAGTAGCCGATCTAGCGTTAAACTGTTTTGACAGAGGTGGTAAAGAGCTAGCCGAACCAGATAAGGATGTCCCCCCACCATTGCCATGAGTCGATCGGCATCGGGGCTATCTGTCCAATCCAGTCCGTGACGCTGGGCTAAAGCAAGTATCTGCTCTTCTGTAAAATAGGGCAATTGCAGCGGTAAACCGACATTAAAGGGCGATTCAGTGAGCTTTAAAGGAATATAAATTTCTGTGGAGTGAAGAACGATTACCCGCAGTTTTTCCAGGGTTTTAATCCGCTTTGCTTCTTCATGCCAGCTTCGCAGCAGCGGGAAAAATTCTCTGGCAATTTTTGGATACTCAAAAATCCTATTGACTTCATTTAAAGCTAAGACAAGCGGACTATTTATTTGGTCTAAAATATATTGCTGTAAATAGATAGCACAGCTTACTTTGCTACCCATGTCTTCATCCCAATAATCCTCTAATAGAGGTGGCAATCCTAGGTGACGGCTGATGTTGGCACAAAACCACCGTAAAAATTTATCGAGGTTGTCTAAAACAGCTTCCTCGGCTTGCTGAAAATCTAAACTTACAGTTCGGCACCCGAGAGAATTAGCGCGATCTAAAATCCGTAGCAGGAGAGAACTTTTTCCCATCTTCCTGGGAGCTTTAATCCGCAGAACACTTCCAGGTTTGGCAATTTCTCGATAGGCGAGTTCTTCTATTAGCGGGTGATGGATATAAAATGGGGAACCGATGGGTACTGGAGAGCCGGGATATTCTAAAGGTGTTGCTAGGCATTGGCTGCGGGTGAATTCTTGAATTAATTCTTGTTCGTCTGCGGTTAGGGAACGCGATTCTACTGAGGAGCGAAAATTAGATTTGCTAATAGGTGTCTGCAAGATTTCAGAGAGAGATTGCCACAAGGACGAGGCGATGTTTCTCAGGTAATGCTCTCCGTAATGAGAGGTAGAGGCGATGCTTGTATAAGTCTTTCCTTCCCAAACTTGGCGGAGTATGATTTCTTGTACGGGATATAAATCTTTTTGCGATCGCACACGAGTTAGCTGTAGTACCTCATCTATTGTCATAACCGGCAATTACCATCTAAGTGTATCGTTGATATTATCACTTATGATTGACTGTAAAGCCGATCGCCTATTGGATTGCGACACGATTCTGTCGCGACATTTCTCAGGGACTAACTGGTCAAATCTGTTAAATCTCACCGAAACGCACCAATATCAATAAAGGATTCATGGGTCACTGAGCGCTCTAACCCAATTTCAAGAGCTGCTGGCGGGGTTCCCTTTCAGGTAGCAGTGTTCAGTTTTTCTCGCTCGTTTGCCAAAATGTCATGCAGGTGTCACATTTGGTCGTGAAAGTACAATTTAAAGATGTGACACTTGAGATTGCTAAAGTTTAGTTAATTTATGCTAATTTAATTAAAGCTATTTTCAGGTCGCTGTATCTCCTCATCACAAGTGCGTTGACATGGCTAAAGTTTAGTTAATTAATGCTAATTTAATTAAAGCTATTTCAGGTATCTGCATCTCCAGATCGCAAGTGTTAAGCACACAACCCTAATTCTTGTTTTTGTGGAAGCAGGTTTTTTAACCATACTGTCATCCGTCAAAAGCATCTTATAAAATAAGAGGATTGATACCGCCAATGGTTCATACAATGTTTTCAAATTATTTTATTCCTCACGGTCATTGCTACTTGTGGAAACCTGGATTAGTAGGGCTACACGTTTTGTCCGATGGTTTGATAGCCGTCGCTTATTTTTTGATTCCGATCACGCTGATTTATATTGTCAAAAAGCGAAAAGATGTGCCTTTTGACTGGGTTTTCATGCTGTTTGGCTCTTTTATTATCTGCTGCGGTATTACCCATATTATGGAAATATGGACGCTGTGGCATCCTAATTATTGGTTCTCGGGTTTTCTTAAAGGGATTACAGCGCTGATTTCCCTATCTACAGCAGCAGTGCTGGTGGAACTAATCCCAAAAATTTTGGCTATCCCCAGTCCCGCTCAATTAGCGGTGGCAAATTTAGCTTTACAAAATGAGATTGGCGATCGCAAACAAGCTCAAGAAGCACTCTCGGAATTAATGCTAGAATTGGAAAAACGGGTGATGGAGAGGACGATCGCTTTAGAATTAACCAATGAACTTTTGCAACAGGAAAATCGCGATCGCTCTTTGGCTGAAAATTCATTGCGGCACTCGGAAGCGAAACTACTTGAACGAACTCAGCAGCTAGAGGAAACTCTGCAACAACTCAAAGAAGCCCAAACTCAACTCGTGCAAACTGAAAAAATGTCTTCTTTGGGGCAAATGGTAGCTGGGGTTGCTCACGAAATCAATAACCCTGTTAACTTCATTTATGGCAATTTGATTCCGGCTGAGGAATACATTAAAGATATTTTGGGATTGATTCAGGCTTATCAAGTTTATTACCCCAATCCGGCGCCGGAAATTGCAGACAAGATTCACACTATCGAACTCGATTTTATTTTAAAAGACCTGCAAAAACTTTTTGGTTCGCTTAAAATAGGAGCAGAACGAATTAAGGACATTGTTAAATCTTTACGCAATTTCTCCCGGTTAGACGAAGCCGACATGAAAAAGGTAAATATTCATGAAGGACTCGATAGCACTTTAATGATTTTGCAGCACCGCTTGAAAGAACAAACAAATCGTCCGCCGATTCAAGTGATTAAAGAGTATGGAGAGTTGCCACTATTGGAATGCTATGCTGGACAGATTAACCAAGTATTTATGAACATTTTATCTAATGCTATTGATGCTTTAGAACAGATTGCACAGCAGGGGGATTACCCTAAAGGCTATTGGGAAAATAATTTCTATGAACACTTCCAATATACCTATTGCCACCTGCTAACAATTCGTATCCGCACGCTTTTAGTTGATGGCAAGTGGGTGCAAATTCGCATTGCTGATAATGGCACGGGCATAGACTATGACGAGATCGCTAAAATTTACGATCCGTTTTATACGACGAAACCTATAGGTGCTGGTACCGGGCTGGGTTTGGCGATTTCTTATCAGATTATTCAAGCCCATGAAGGTTATTTGCGCTGCACTTCCGAGGTTGGGAGAGGTACTGAGTTTATCATTGAAATTCCTTTGCGATCGCAAGTTGGCCAATGCGATCGCCACCTGGCTCACAAGCAAGTTGTTATGAACAAGCTGGGTTGAGGCGTTAATAACTCATTCCGCATCCCGCTACAATTTTGAATCTATTTTACTTTTTTTCCTAGCTTACTCATCGTTCACATCAACATTATCTGCAAATAGCAAATATTATGTGGGAAGCACTCAAAAATATCTTTTCCCCAACTCAGTATATGCCTCACGGCCATTGCTATCTTTGGCAAACGCCTTTAGTGTGGCTGCACGTAACTGGGGACTTTTTAATCGCGATCGCCTACTATTCAATTCCGGCGATGCTAATTTATTTTATCTTCAAGCGGCGCGATGTTCCTTTTTTAGGAATATTCGCTTTATTCGGTGCATTTATCATTCTCTGCGGCACGGGTCACTTGCTAGAAATTTGGACCTTGTGGCATTCTGCCTATTGGCTGTCGGGAATTGAGAAAGGAATTACTGCACTGGTTTCCTGCTACACAGCCGCCTCGATGGTAACACTATTGCCACAGTTTTTATCTTTAAAAACCCCACAAGAATTAGAGGCAATAAATCGCAAGTTGCAGTGTGAAATCGCCGTGCGTGAAGATGCAGAATTAGCTTTGCGCTGTGCTTATGATGACTTAGAAATGAAAGTGCAAGAGCGCACCGCAGAGTTGAGAGAAATCAACGGTTATTTAGAAGCGGAAATTAGAGAAAGAATAGCTGCTGAATCTGCTTTGCGCGAACGAGAAACTAGGTTAACAGAACAACAAAATGGATTACTAGAATTAGCCAAAAATTCTAGTATCTACGAGGGAAATATCAGCGAGGCTTTGAGAGAAATTACACAAATGGCAACCCGTACCCTGAATGTCGATCGGGGAAGTATTTGGTTTTATAAGCAAAATAAATCCATAATGTGGTGTGCCGAACTCTACGAACTGACGGCCAATCAACACAGCGAGGGTGTAGAACTGAAAGTTGCTGACTATCCTAGCTATTTCCAAGCTTTGAATACAGAACAGGTACTCGCAGCGGTTGATGCCAAAACCGATCCGCGCACCATAGAATTTAGCGAATCTTATTTGATGCCTTTAAACATCTCGTCGATGCTAGATGTTCCTATTACCCATCAAGGACAAATTGCGGGTGTAATTTGTTTAGAACATCAGGGAACGACGAGGAATTGGACCCTCGACGAACAAAGCTTCGCTAGCTATGTGGCACAGATTGCAGCTTTAGCAATGGAAGCTCGCGATCGCAAGCAAGCTGAGTTAAACTTGCGTTCTGTCACCGAACGCTTGCAATATTTGTTGGCGACCACTCCGGCGGTGATTTTTAGCTGCAAATTAGGGGGAAATTATGACGTAACATTTGTCAGCGATAATATTGTTTCAATGATTGGTTACGAAGCGCGAGAATTTCTTGATGGTTCCCTTGATTGGCATAGCCTGGTTCACCCAGAAGATAGAGAAATTGTTGCTACTTCATTCGCTCAACTATTGGAAAAAGAAGCGATTTCTTACGAATACCGCGAACGGCACAAAGACGGTAGTTATCGCTGGATATACGATGAGATCAAGTTAGTCAAAAATGCTGCTGGCATACCTGTGGAGTGCGTTGGTTATGGAGTAGATATTACTGCTCGCAAACAGGCGGAAGCAGCTTTGCAGCAACAAGTAAAAAGGGAGCGGCTCGTGAATTCCATTCAAGAGCGAATTCGTTCCTCTCTTAACTTAGAAGAAGTGCTGACAATGGCTGTGGAAGAAGTCCGCCAGTTTTTGTCAACGGATAGAACAGTTATTTACCGCTTTAATCCAGATTGGAGTGGAGTGGTAGCCGTCGAGTCGGTAGCCGTCGGTACGATGCCAATTTTGGGAATTGACATTAATGACCCTTGCTTTCGAGAAGGCTACGTCTCTTTTTACGAGCAGGGACACATTCGCGCGATCAACAATATTTACACGGCAGGTATTTCAGAGTGCCACGTTAATTTACTGAGCGAGTTTGAAATTAAAGCTAACCTCGTGGTTCCCCTTTTGCAAGGTGAAAAACTGTGGGGGCTACTCATTGCTCATCACTGCCGCAGTCATAGGCATTGGAACTCTTCAGAGATAGAATCTCTCAAGCAAATTTCCGTGCAGCTAACAATTGCTATCCAGCAATGCACCCTTTTTGAACAAGCCAAAACAGAAATTGCGGAACGCAAATTAGCAGAAATAGCATTACAAAAAGCTGTCGTAGCTGCTGATACAGCTAACCGCGCCAAGAGCGAATTCCTTTCTTCTATGAGCCACGAACTGCGGACTCCCCTGAATGCCATTCTCGGATTTAGTCAGGTGATGGTGCGCGATCCATCTCTCAACAATCAACACCAACAGCACCTAGAAATTATTAATCGCGCAGGTGAACACTTGCTTGCCCTGATTAATGACATTTTGGAAATGTCCAAAATTGAAGCCGGCAGAAGTCAGCTTAATGAAAGCAGTTTTAATTTAATGCGCTTGCTAAAAACCTTAGAAGAAATGTTTCGCTTAAAAGCTAAATCTAAGAAATTGCAGCTAAATCTTGAAGTGGGTGACGGTGTACCGGACTTTGTTAGTGGAGATGAAGGTAAATTGCGCCAAATTTTGATTAATCTTGTAGGAAATGCGATCAAGTTTACAGAGATGGGTAGCGTTACTTTGCGAGTGAAAAAGAAGGTAGAAAAAAGTTTGGGGGCTGAAACCGCAGAGTTTTCGGACACACAAACAAAACTTATCGGCGCGGGTGGTGAACATTCCGAAAGCTTAGCGGTTGAAACCGCAGCTATACAAAGAAAACCGGGATGGTGCACTGGTTTTAATCATTCCGAAAACTTGGCGGACTGTGATTGTGCAGACGCGCATGACCTTCACCCGGAATTATTACGCCTTCAGTTTGAAATTGAAGATACCGGCCTTGGCATTGCCGCAGAAGAAATGAATAAGTTATTTGAGCCTTTTGAGCAAACAAAAACAGGTCAAAAATCTCAACAGGGGACTGGATTAGGTTTACCAATTAGCCGCAAATTTGTACAAATGATGGGAGGAGATATTACTGTCAGCAGTACACCAGAGTTGGGAAGTAAGTTTGCATTTGATATTCAAATTAACCTGGCCACTGCAAGCGAGATTAACATCCTTAAACCGCAGAAAAAAGTCATGGGTTTAGCACCAAATCAACCAGAATACCGGATTTTGGTTGTTGACGATCGCGCCGATAACTGCCTAGTCATAGAGAGATTATTGTCACCACTAGGCATCCTCGTGCGAGAAGCTAGAGATGGTCAAGAAGCTATTGCGGTATGGGAGGATTGGCAACCGCACCTGATCTGGATGGATATGCAGATGCCTGTCATGGATGGCTATGAAGCCACCAGAAAAATTAAAGCTCATCCTCTCGGAAAACAAACTGTAATAGTTGCTCTTACTGCTAGCGCTTTTGAAGAGGAACGACAAACTATTTTAGGAGCAGGCTGCGATGATTTCATGCGTAAACCCTTCGAGGCAAAGATATTATTTGCGAAGATGAAAAAATTTTTAGGAGTGCGCTACATTTACGAGGAATCTGTTGATGCACCGCTAGAAAAGGAAAGCGAAATTAGCGGAGTGACTAGCAATCAATCTGTCGAGTCACAACTCGGTCAAATGCCTCATGAGTGGGTGGAGAAGATATCTCAGGCTGCTCATGAATGTTGCGACAATAAAATTATCAAGTTGATTGAGGAATTGCCTAGAGAATTTGCTGTAGCAGCACAAGTTTTAACTACTTTAGTGGAGGATTTCCTCTTTGACGATATTATAGAGCTAGCGCAATCAGCACTTACGACGATTAGAGTACCAGTTTCCAACTAATCTCTACTTAGGAGCATCTCCTATTTAAAAAAGACTTAACCTTAACCCCCGCCCCACCTCTCCCTGCCCTCTCTTTGTAGGAGAAAAAATAAAAATTTATACTGTTTCGTTTGGATGGAGAGCGAATTATTAAGTGTTAATATCTTTGAGTTTAAAAAACAACCGTGAACCCTCGCATGGACAGCAATCAATATCCTACCATTCAAGCCAACATTTTAGTAGTTGATGATAAGCCCGATAACGTGCGGCTTTTATCTACAATCTTGACCGAACAAGGGTATCAGGTTCGTAAAGCGCTGAACGGTCAAAGGGCGATCGCTACAGTGCTGGAGTTTCCGCCAACTCTAATTTTGCTGGACGTGATGATGCCAGACATGAATGGATATGAGGTATGTGCAAAGTTGAAAGCTTCACCAAAAACCAGGTCTATTCCCGTGATTTTCTTAAGCGCCTTAGATGACGTTTTAGATAAGGTGAAAGCCTTTGAGGTGGGAGGAGTTGACTATATTACTAAACCTTTTCACGCTAAAGAAGTATTGGCACGAGTGGCAAATCAGTTAACAATTCAAAATCAACAACAGTTACTTCAAGAGCAAACAAAGCAATACCAAGAACTTGTCGAACGTTTGCAAAACGAAATTAAAGATCGGCAGGGGGTGGAGGTAGCTTTACGGCTTGCTCAAACAAAGTCCGATCATTTATTGCTGAATATTTTACCAGCCGCGATTGTTGAAAATTTGAAAAAGGGCGAGGGTTCTCCTGCCCAGAGGTTTGATTCAGCAACAGTGCTTTTTGCCGATATTGTCGATTTTACGTCTATTGCTGCTAGAATGTTACCTCTAGAATTGGTAAATGTACTGAACCAGATTTTTTCCAGGTTTGACCAACTAACTGAAAAACACCGTTTGGAAAAAATTAAAACAATTGGAGATGCTTATATGGTAGCGGGTGGGTTGCCTGTGCCGAGGGCAGATCATGTAGAAGCGATCGCGAATATGGCTTTGGATATGCAAAAAGCGATCGCTGATTTTCAAACTGACAGAGGCGAACCATTTCAAATTCGGATTGGCATTCATACAGGGCCCGTAGTTGCTGGCGTAATTGGCACTAAAAAATTTATCTATGACTTGTGGGGAGATACTGTTAATGTTGCTTCTCGGATGGAATGTCAAGGACTACCGGGATATATTCAAGTTACTACGGCTATTTACGAACTGTTAAAAGAGCAGTATTTATTTGAGGAAAGAGGTGCGATCGCGATTAAAGGAAAAGGAGAAATGAACGCCTATTGGCTAACAGGTAAAAAAGATAATTCAGCGGTAGAAACCGATGTTTGTCAAACGAATTCCACTCCTAGCGAACTAATAGATTACCCAAATATTCCACTTCTTTAAGAAGTCGGGCATCTAACCTAGGAGCTACGGATGAACGTCGAGCTAATCCTTAAAAAATGAAAATAATTTGCAGTTTCCAATTTGTATCTTCCCGGACGATTTCAAGGCGATCGATAAATTCTCGAAAGTAAAACCTGCGTTCTGATTCTGATAAATCGAGCCAAAATTGGGGAAAGGAAACTGTTTGGGCCGTTTCTCGCAAATTTACAGGGGGTAGTTGCGCTAATTTGCTTTGCAGTTCGGCAATTTCGGTGCGGATTTTGTAGGATCTAAACTCTGCCGTTTCCGTGTCTAAAATGCCGCTGTCAATCAGGGCGGGAAGTTGCTCTATGATTTCTTGTTTTGATGCGATCGCCCTGACAATTCCTGCTTTAATTCCATTCATATTCGGCATTTGCAACCCAGCAACAGCATGGGGTAAATCGCGACAAATACCGGCGATGGTTAATTGCAATACTTCATCGTAGGAAATGCCGCTACATTTAGGCTGTTTTGGACAGTTAATCGGTCGCAAATAAAGGTATTCTTTTTCTTTGCGGTAGGAGGTGACTTTGGCAACTGTCATGGGCGATTTGCATTCTGCACAAATTGCTAAACCTGCGAGGGAACGTGGGGCGCTAGCGCTGCGAGGAGAAAGGCAGCGGTTGCGGCGCAGTAACCTGTCTATTTGGGCGGCTTCTTCTCTGGAAATAATCGGGACGTGGGTGTTAGAAATTACTTGGCCGTTTTGATATTCCAAATCACCTCGGTAGGCGGGATTTGTCAGCCAGCGGCGGCCGGTACTTACAGAAATTTTTTTGTTGTATTTCTTGGCTAAATACCGCACGGAACCTCGCAAGGAACCGTAAATTAAAAAGTGTTCAAAAAAGTCTTTGACGGTGGGGGCGGTGGTTTTATCGATCGTATAACAATCTTTGCCGCGCCGGTAGCCGTAGGGAGCCTTACCCGGTGGAATGCGGGATTTGATGCGGTTGCGCGCGTGTCCTTTGCGAATACTCCGGCTGTGTTGGCTGCGCTGGATTTCTGCGAGTATTTGCAGCAAGTTTTTGCGGTTTCGCGGTTCTGTTTCTGCTTGTACGATGATTTCGACGCCGAGGTTTTCGAGTTGCCAGAGGTGCGAACACACTTGCTGTACGGTGTCGCCGAGTTCTTCAAAGCGCTGAATTAATAAGTATTTGACTGGTTCTGTTTGGCAGTCTTTGAGGAGTTGCTGAAGTTGTTGCCGCCCTCCTAAGTCTTGATAGGTGCGATCGACTTCTTGACCCCAAATTTCCGGTGCGGGTGCTGCTTCCAGTAGCGGTTCGGTGTAAGAATAAGCGATGATTTTCATCTGTTACTCGCTGAGTTCGATGATGTTGCCGTCGGGATCTTGGGTAAATAATGCCGATCGACCTGACGCGCTCATTTGGAACGGGCAATTGTGAGCGATTAACTGCTGTTTGGCTGCCTCTAAGTTAGCAACAGAAAATGCTAGATGTCGGTTGCGTCCCCATTTGGCATGGTCTACGGCATCTGGGATAATTGTTGCACCTAAAATTAAGTGGAGCTGGAAGTCGCCGATTTGATACCAGATTCCGGGAAATTTTAAGTCTCGCTCGATTTTTGGCAGTCTTAGTATGGTGCTGTAAAAGTGTTGGGATTTTTCCAGGTTGGAGATGAGTATGGCGCTGTGCAGGGATTGAGTAATTTGCATTTTTGTTTGGTATTTTTTTTTATTTTAACCGCTGATGCAGGCTGATGAACGCAGATTGGTTGATGTTTGTTCAGTTTTGCATATGATAACATTGTCACTTGCTCTTAACCTATCCAAAAAGGTAAATAGGTCATCGGAAAAAACCTGAATAGAAAATCGGAAATTGTAAGGGTGCGTTTACTTAGAATCTATGGCAGCAGCGAGTTTACTACTGCAAAAGCCGCAGTCTCCCCATGTTATATTTATTTGTACCTACTTACTTATAAATCATGAATAGCAAACAAGTATTTTTGACTGACGGAATGGGGGGATTGTGACTGTCGCTTCGCGTGGGGGCGAACAGCCGATTGGACAATGGGTGGCTTACTGTGCTGCTAAAGCTGGAATGGTGGCGCTCACAAAGGCGATCGCAGATAAAACAAAAGGTACTAATATCACTGCTAATACTGTCCTCCCCCCTGTGATTGATACTCCGACAAATCCATCGTTAATGGGTTCGGAAAAGGCTCACTAATGGGTGAAACCTGAATCTCTAGCTCAAGTAATTTACTTTTTTGGTTCGGAAGCTGCCAAAGATGTTCGCGGCGTCGTTATTCCGATTTAGGGCAGCATTTGAAAATTTAATCAACCTACTGTAAACTGCCCGCTGGGAGTGTTTTTAACAATGGTTTCAGAAAAAAGTGCGATCGGCTCCAGATCGGGCAAATTCCGTCTCCGCAATGTCTTGGTAGTTCCCTTTGTACTCCAAATTTTGGCTGCTGTTGGCTGCGTTGGCTATCTCTCTTACAGAAACGGAGAGCAGATAGTCAACGATATTGTTAATCAGTTGCGGCAGGAAGTGAGTGCGAGAGTTTACGAACGTGTCCAAACCTATCTGGAAGATCCGCCACTCGTGAATCAGATCAATTACGATGCTTTACGTCTGGGGGTGTTGAACTTTGACGATTTAGAGCAAGCTCGACCCTATTTTTGGAAACAAGTTCTGCAATTTAATTCGATCGGTTACGCGGGAATTGCCAACGAAAAAGGTCAGTACCTGCGTGTGGGTTGGGTAAATCGGCTGGTTGGACTTGAACAACCTCAGCTTGCCCAGCAACTAATTCCCGGGAGTGGCGACTTGATATTTTACAACCTTGACGCTGATGGAAACCCGACAAAAATTGACAAAACCACGCCCAATTACGACGTTCGCACGCGCCCTTTTTACAGAGTTGTTGTTGAGAAGAAACAGGCAGCTTGGAGTGAAGTTTATATTAATTTTGGTTACGGTACGCTGCAAATTAATGCGAGTCTACCCTATTACGATGCCAAAGGCCAACTAATTGGCCTGCTGACTTGCCAGATGGGACTCGATCAAATTCGCCACTTCCTGCAAACCTTAAGGGTGGGTAATTCCGGTCAAGTATTTATCATTGAACCCCAGGGTGAATTAATAGCCACCTCGGTTAAAGAACAGCCTCTTTCGGTGGGAACAGGCAAAGATACAAAGCGGATCAAAGCACAGGAAAGCAGCAACCCGCTGATGCGTCAAAGTGTGTTTGAGCTGCTACATCGCTTCAAGCGTTTGGAAGACATCCATCAAACTGTTCAACTTGACTTTAAGCTGAACGGTGAGCGGCAATTCATCCAAGTTTCTCCGCTAACTGACAAGTACGGTCTCAATTGGCTGATTGTAGTAGTAGTTCCTGAAGCCGACTTTATGGCGCAAATTTATGCTAACAGTCGCCACACCATTTTGCTGTGTATTGTGGCTCTAGTTGTCTCTGTTGGAGTGGGTATTTTCACCGCTAGCTGGATTACTCGCCCCCTGAATAAAATTGCTCAAGCTTCACAATATCTAGCAGGTGGTGCTCTCAACCAGAACGTTGATTCCAGTCGGATTTGGGAAATTGAAACCTTAACAAATTCCTTTAACAGCATGGCGAGACAACAGCAAGAATCCTTTGAAACGCTAGAATATAAAGTCAAAGAACGTACCTCTGAACTCGCTACAGCCACTAAACAAATTGCTGCTCTCAACCAGCGCCTGAAAGCGGAAAACCTCCGCATGAGCTCCGAGCTCGATATGCTCAAACAAATGCAGCAGTTGATTCTGCCAAAACCTGCTGAACTTGCAGCCATTGAAGATTTAGATATTGCGGGATTTATGGAGCCAGCCTCGGAAGTAGGCGGTGATTACTACGACGTACTTTGTACGAACGGGGTTGTCACGATTTGCATTGGTGATGTCACCGGACACGGATTAGAAAGCGGCATTTTGATGGTGATGACTCAAGCTGCTGTCCGCACTCTTCAGGAAATGCAAGAATCCAACCCGGTGCGTTTTTTAGATACCCTCAACCGCACTATTTATAAAAATGTCCAGCGCATGAACTCCGACAAAAATATGACACTAGCTTTGCTCAACTATGCGGATCGCACAATTAGTATCAGCGGTCAACATGAGGAAACTATTGTGGTCAGGAAAGGTGGTCAAATCCAGCGGATAGACACCATAAATTTAGGATTTCCGCTCGGGTTAGATGAGGATATTTCCGATTGGATCAGCCATGTTTTAGTAGACTTAGAACCTGGGGACGGCGTGGTGCTTTATACTGACGGCATCCCCGAAGCTAGAAACATACATAAAAACTTCTACGGTATGGAAAGACTCTGTGAAGTAGTTTCTCAAAACTGGCATTTGAGCGCCGAAGAAATTAAGGAAGCCACCATCGATGATTGGCGACAATTTATTGGAAAACAAAAGGTTTTTGATGACATTACCTTGCTTGTTATCAAGAAAAAAGATTAAGTTTTGTCTGTTGGAATTCTTGCTTTATTCACAGATATATGCTTGTCTAAAAACCGATATTTATCAGTATAAACGGCTGTGTTTTTTCTCAAAAAATATATGAATAAAATTCAATAAAAGGCTGGAGATACCGCCTTAGTAATTAAAGCTCTATTCTGCTCTATAAATAAATTAGAAACAGCATCTTTCGACTACTGTCAATCTTCTTAACTATCGCAGTAATAACTCTGTTTCCCGGAGTTGCTAATGCAGCAGGTCAGATTTCCCTTCACAATTCTACTAACCAGCCAATTACCTGTTATGCTGCTGGCGAGATTCGCCACACGGTTAAGCAAAATACACAGACGATCGCCCTCTCACAAGGCGAAACTCTTGCACTCAACCCACAGGATTTCTCGACGCAAAAGATCGATCGCGTGGAGTGTGCGGGATAAAATGCGGACAATCTGAACGTCACCGCAAATAGTCGCGATCGCTATTTATCTTTCACCGATCAAGCCCAGCAGACTTTATCGGTATTGTTGTACCCCTATTTACCGACAACGCCAGAAGCAAATTTTCAGCCGATGGTACAGCGGATTGTTAATGAGTTGCAACAGAAAAATCCCCAGATGTGGCTCAATGCAGTAATGACTCAAGATTTAGAATATGACACCTATACCTACAGCAATTTACCGAATCTTCTGGGTAAAAATGGATTTGATTTAGTTGAACTTGATACCTTAATGTTAGGTGATGCAGTCGATAATCATTTGAGTCTTCCAGCTTCTCCAGCAATATCAAATTCAAAGTTTTGGCAAGTAGGTCTAGAAGCATCAACTTACAAAAATTAACTCTACGGTTTTCCGACTTGGCTGTGTTCGTATTTTTTATTCGGGCGAGAGCTGGATATTTGGCAAGTTAAATCCGTGCCGGGATTAATTAATTATTTATCTCACAAACCACCCGTCAAACCGCGATTAATTGCCAATTTTAACAGTGACTGGAATGCGATCGGCTTTTATTTGGATGGCTATACAGACTTGTTTGGGTTTGAGCAAGTGACAGAAGCTTTGGAAAAATCGCTCGATCCGCAGGTAATGAACAATTTAGTATAAATGTCTTCCGAAGGTGCAGTCAATGGTACAAATGGCTGTGTCAACAACTACTAAAATCAACATCCCAACGCGGGATACCAGGACTTTTTAGCAGGAGCCAGCAGCTTTATTGGCTTTTCGGAAAATTCTTTTTATATCCGCTTGTCCGCTCCCCAAAAGCTACCTCTTTTTGCAACACCAGCTCCCTATGGTCAGGAACTTAAACCATTGGTTTTTGCTGATACTTTAGCTGGGAATTCTTCTCGATGTAACAATCAAGATTCTCAGGCTAATGCTGTCAAGTTTATCGACTACATGAGCAGCGTTGATACCAAACTCTGGATTGCTTTTAGCCAAGATTTAGATAGCGGTACGCCACCCCGGCGAGCGCTACCAGCCATCAAAGCTTTCTACGACCAGCCATGAGTCCAGCAAGACGAACTATACCCGCCATTCCCAGCAGTAATCCAGAACCCAAACGCAAATTTCCCTAACTCTATTTCAGACAATAAAAAAATAGCGATGTACCAAGAAATTTGTCCGGAATTCAACCAACAGGAACCTGAATATCCCAAATGTGACTTTACCAGGCGATCGATCTTACGAAGCAAGCGCTTCAAAGGTTTTTAACACAATTGATGTGATTCGCGATCGGTTAGGGCTCGATCATTGTTTTTTGGTCAAATCTTCCCTAAACCTTGCCGGCTGTAGTAAACTAATCACTAAGGACCGCAAACTTTTTTATATTCCTTAAACTAAAAGCTTACTACGATTTAGCAACCTGAGCGGTGGTAAGTACGTTCTGAATCGCTGAAACCATTGCCCCCAATTGCATCGCTCCATCGATTTTTGCATTCTTCCTTTAAGATTTACTATAGTAACTATGACCCTGATATCAATTCCGGGCTACCGGGCGATCGAACAACTCTACTCAGGCTCTAGAACTTTGGTTTACCGAGGTTTTTCTGAATCAGACAATCAGCCAGTCGTCATCAAACTGCTCAAATCAGATTATCCCACTTTCAGCGAACTGGTGCAGTTTCGCAATCAGTACACCATTGCCAAAAATATTGAAAATTCCGGTATTGTCAAACACTTAAGTCTGGAAGTATACCGTAACGGTTTTGCCTTAGTGATGGAGGATTTTGGCGGAATTTCTCTAGCAGAATACATCACCAATGACACTTGGAACCTCAAGGACAAAATTACCAATACCCTAGAAAATTTTTTAGAAATTGCCCTGAAAATTTGCTCTTGTTTAGAATCAATATATAACAACAAAGTTATTCACAAAGATATCAAACCCCAGAACATTATAATTAACCCTACTACTCAAGAAGTTAAAATAATAGACTTTAGTATTTCCTCGCTTTTGCCTCGAGAAAATCCAGAAATTAAAAATCCCAACATCTTAGAAGGGACATTAGCTTATATGTCTCCCGAACAAACTGGAAGAATGAATCGTGGGATTGACTACCGCACCGATTTTTACTCGCTTGGAGTAACTTTTTACGAATTGTTGACAGGACAATTGCCATTCCAATCTAACGAGCCGATGGAATTGGTTCACTCTCACATTGCTCGCCAGCCAATTCACCCGATCGCCCTCAATCCTGCCATCCCCCAAGTATTGAATGACATAGTGCTCAAACTGATGGCGAAAACAGCCGAAGCACGCTATCAAACAGTTGGTGGCATCAAACACGATTTAGAAAAATGCTTAAAAGAATACTCAGATTGTGGCACTATTCAACTGTTTGAACTAGGAAGCAGAGACATTCCCGAACGCTTTGTCATTCCCGAAAAACTTTACGGCAGAGAAACCGAAGTTTTGGCTCTATTAGCAGCCTTCCACCGCGTCGCCTGTCCCCAAGAAAATTCCGCAGCCGCCGATTTGGAGGTTTCCCCTAGTAGCAGCCGAGAGCCTCAGAAACTCCCCCCTAGAGCTACTACCGAAATCATGTTGGTAGCAGGCTTTTCCGGGATTGGCAAAACCGCTGTGGTGAACGAAGTTCACAAGCCAATCGTCCAGCAGCGGGGCTACTTTATCAAAGGGAAATTCGATCAATTCAGGCGCGATATTCCATTCTCAGCATGGGTACAAGCTTTGCAAAGTTTCCTGCAGCAATTACTGACAGAAAGTGTTACTCAAGTTCAGCAGTGGCAAGCCCAAATATTGTCCGCTTTAGGCGATAAGGCTCAGGTAATTATTGATGTTATCCCAGAATTAGAACTGCTGATTGGCAAGCAACCTGCTGTCCAGGAATTAGAACCCAATCCTGCACAAAATTGTTTCAATCTGTTATTTCAAAAGTTCATTCGTGTCTTTGCTACCAAAAATCACCCCTTAGTCATCTTCTTAGATGATTTGCAATGGGCAGATTCAGCATCTCTGAAACTAATGCAATTGTTGCTCGGCGAATCAGAAGGTCAACATTTGCTGCTAATTGGCGCTTATCGAGATAATGAAGTTTCGAGCGTTCATCCATTAATGCTGACTTTATCAGAGATTCGCAATCTACCAAATCGCAGTATCGATCGCCCAGCCCCTATAATTAATCAAATTACTCTCGCGCCACTTTCAAAAATTGACTTAAATCGTCTAGTTGCTGATGCTTTAAGTTGTCCGCCCTATCGCTCGATTTCTTTAACCGAATTAATTTTTCAAAAAACTAAAGGCAATCCTTTTTTTAGCAATCAATTTCTCAGAAAGCTGCATGAAGATAAGTTAATTTATTTCGATTTTACCCAGTTGGATGGGCGAGAAAGGGGGGGTTGGCAGTGCGATATTACTAAAATTAGAGAATTGGCAGTCAGCGATGATGTCGTCGAATTTATGGCTAATCAATTGCAAAAATTGCCGATAAATACTCAAAACATTTTAAAAATAGCTGCTTGTATTGGCAGTCAATTTGATTTAGAAACCTTAGCTGTTGTTTGTGAAAAATCTCAAATAGACACTGCGGCTGATTTATGGAAAGCATTGCAAGAAGGTCTAATTTTACCCCAAAGTGAAGTTTACAAATTTTTTGCAGGTGATGGGGAGTGTGCACCATTAGCTGTTGCCGATTGTCAATTGCCCAGTTACAAATTTTTGCACGATCGCGTTCAACAAGCTTCTTATTCTTTGATTCCCGATGAGGCAAAACAGTCAACTCACCTAAAAATTGGCAGATTGTTGTTGAGTAATACCCCAGATGATGAAAAAGAAGAGCGGATATTTGATATTGTCAACCACTTGAATATTGGAGTGGAATTAATTGTCGATCGCACCGAAAGAAATCAACTAGCTTCCTTGAACTTAATTGCGGGATGTAAAGCTAAAAATTCTACAGCTTATGCTGCTGCTGTGGATTATTTAAGTATCGGCAGAAAACTGCTAGCAGATGATAGCTGGACAAATTTATACGACTTGACGATCGATCTTTATGTAGAAGCGGTTGAAGCCGAATATTTGAATACCAATTTCGATTTGTCGCACCAACTGGCGGAAATAGTTCTATGTCGAGCGCACAATCTCCTCGATCAATTCAGAGTTTACGAAGCGCAAATTCAGTCTTATATTGCTCAAAATCAGATGAAATCGGCAGTAGATACTGGATTGCAAGTTTTGGGAATGCTGGGTGTTTCTTTGGAAACAGAACTTCCCGCTAAAGTAGAGATATCTGCCTTAGCTAATTTGCCTCAAATTAATAATCCTTATAAAATTGCTGCTTTGAGGATTTTATGTGCGATCGCTTCTGCCGCTTATCTAGCTAGTCCAGAACTTTACCCAGCCGTTGTGTTTACAATGGCACATATTTGTAGCAAATATGGGAACTCTGCACCGGCTAGTTATGCCTATGCTTGTTGCAGTTTAATCTGTGAAGTAATCGGTGAAATTGAATTAGGCTATCAATACGGCAAACTATCTTTGCAGGTATTAGATAAATTCCCATCCCAAGAATTTCACTCGAAAGTTCTGATGGTGTACAATGCTTGCGTGAGACATTGGAAAGAACCCAGTCGATCGAGCATAGCGTCTTTGGTATCAGCAGTCCAAAGCGGTTTAGAAACTGGCGATATCGAGTATGCTTGCTATTCGGCTATGTATCTTTGCATCTACAGCTTTTTTAGCGGTGAAAACTTAAGAGCGGTAGATACAAAATACGAGCAGTATCTCGAGCTAATGCTGAATTACCAACAAGAATATCAGACTTATTATACTAAAATATGGCGACAACTTACATTAAACTTACAAGGATTAGCTGAGGACAATTGTCGGTTAGTTGGCGAGAGTTTTAATGAAGATGAAATGTTACCAGTTTTGCTGGCAGCAAATAATGTCTCTTCTCTCTTTGGGGTTTATTTTGCTAAATTGGTTGTGAATTATTTGTTTGGCAATCGCGATCGGGCTGTGGAAAATGCCCAGCTAGCAGAGCAATATGTCGCGGGTGTCGGCTCGTTGATGATGGTTCCCCAGTACAATTTTTACCATTCCCTCGCCCTGGTGGCACTGTATCCCCATGCTGATTCGAGCGCTCAAGAACAATACTTGAACCAAGTTGCAGCCAATCAGGAAAAAATGCAAACTTGGGCATTCCATGCACCCATGAATTATCAGCACAAGTATGACTTAGTAGCGGCCGAAATAGCACGAGTATTGGGACACAGGCTCGAAGCAATGGATTTGTACGATCGCGCCATTGCTACGGCAAAAGAAAACCAATACCTCCAAGAAGAAGCACTAGCAGGTGAATTGGCAGCTAAATTCTACCTGGAATTAGGCAAATATAAAATTGCCCGCGTCTATCTAACGGACGCTTACTACGCTTATGCTCGCTGGGGAGCTCCAGCAAAAATTCATGATTTAGAACAAAAATATCCCCAATTACTCTACCAGGTTCTCGAACAGAAAACAAGTTTGTATGCGGCAGATACAATCGATCAAACTCTAGTCGAACCCCTCACCTCTACTGGCAATAATATTGGCAGTATGCTGGATTTGGCAACAGTTATTAAAGCTTCTCAAGCCATATCTGGAGAAATAAACGTCGAGGAATTGCTATCAACTTTGATCGGAATTTTGACCCAAAATGCGGGAGCCTCAAAAGGCTCTCTCATCTTAGAAAGAGCTAGCCAATTATCGATTGTTGCTAAATGCTTAGACGAGCGCTGCTATTTACCCAATATTCCCCTTTCTCAAAGTCAAAATCTTCCCATCACTGCCATTAACTACGTCTGGCGTACCAGAGAAACCTTGGTAATTAATGATATTGCTACTGAAAATATCTTTGCGGCTGACCCCTACATTATTCAGCACCAACCTAAATCTGTATTGTGTACTCCCATAGTTAACCAAGGTAAAGCGATCGGCATTTTGTACTTAGAAAATAGTCTCGCCCCAGGTGCATTTACTCCTGACAGGTTGGAAGTCTTAAAAATTCTCTCTTCCCAAGCAGCAATTTCGCTGGAGAATGCTCTGCTATATCAAACTCTAGAAGATAAAGTTGAAGAACGTACAGCCCAACTAGCCCAAGCGAATCAGGCAATTTCTGCCCTCAACCAACGCCTCAAAAACGAAAATCTGCGGATGAGTGCCGAACTCGATATCCTCAAACAAATGCAGCAGTTAATTCTGCCCAAACCTGCGGAATTAGCTGCAATTGCAGAGTTAGATATCGCTGGCTTTATGGAACCAGCAGATGAAGTTGGTGGCGATTACTACGACGTACTTTGTACTGACGGGGTGGTTACGCTCTGCATTGGTGATGTCACCGGACACGGACTAGAAAGCGGAATTTTGATGGTAATGACTCAAGCTGCTGTTCGCGCTTTGAAAGAAGTTCAAGAAATAGAGCCCGTTCGCTTTTTAGATACCCTCAACCGCACTATTTATAAAAATATCCAGCGGATGAACTCGGACAAAAATATGACCCTAGCTTTGCTCAACTACGCCGATAGCAAAATTAGTATCAGCGGTCAACACGAGGAAACTCTTGTGGTCAGGAAAGGCGGTCAAATCCAGCGGATAGACACAATAAATTTGGGATTTCCGATCGGCTTAGATGAGGATATTTCCGGTTGGATTAGTCATGTTTTAGTAGACTTAGAACCGGGGGACGGGGTGGTGCTTTATACTGACG
Organism: Microcoleus sp. MON1_C5; assembly: GCF_036701875.1. Classification (NCBI taxonomy): domain Bacteria; kingdom Bacillati; phylum Cyanobacteriota; class Cyanophyceae; order Oscillatoriales; family Microcoleaceae; genus Microcoleus; species Microcoleus sp. MON1_C5. The sequence goes on from NZ_JAUBRN010000045.1 coordinate 30,914, forward strand.
GCATCCCCGAAGCTAGGAATATGCACAAAAAATTCTACGGTATTGAAAGACTCTGTGAAGTGGTTTCTCAAAACTGGCATTTGAGCGCAGAACAAATCAAGGAAGCCACCATCGATGATTTGCGAAAATTTATTGGAAAACAAAAGGTTTTTGATGACATTACTTTGCTAGTATTGAAGCAACAGGGAAATATTGTGCATAATTTATGATTGACGGTAGTCAACCCGGTGTCTACAAGAGGTCTTGGATTTAGTGCTCAAGCATCGAAGCAGAAACAGGATTTCGAGCTCCGCGCCTGTAAGTTATAATAATTTATAGCGAGGAAGTCAAACAATTTTGCGCTTCCAGATTCGGAAGTATAAATTATGAAACCACAAATAAATTTAGCACCATCTAAATCTCCCGAAGAACTCCATATCCAGCTACAGGAGTTGAGCCAAAAACTTGAGGAAGTCGAGGATGAAAAAAATAGCTATGAAACCTTAGTAGAAATTATTACACAACACTCCACCGATCTGGAAAACCAGATCCGTCATAAAAACCGAGAGATGCAGACTTACATCGAGCAGGTAAAAAAGGTTATAGATGCAGCTATTGCTGTCAAAAACAATAGCTTTCAACCCCAGATATTGTCAGATGTGGCAGCGCGCAGTGATGCACTGGGAGAACTGGCACAGGTATTTTCCCATATGGTGCAAACAGTGAAAGCGCGGGAACAAGAATTAGAGAAACTTTTGCAGGCTTACGGACGTTTCGTTCCCGATGAATTTCTCCAATTTCTCGGCAAGCAGAGCATGGTTGATTTCCAGCTTGGAGATCACGTGAGCAAAGAGATGGCAATTATGTTTTCCGATATGCGTTCGTTCACCACGATGGCGGAGCAAATGACTCCTCAAGAAAACTTTGACTTCATCAATAACTATTTACAGCAAATTAGTCCCGAAATCCGTAAGCACAACGGTTTTATTGTCAAGTATATTGGAGATGGAGTTATGGCAGTTTTTCCTGATGGCGTGGATGATGCTATTCAGGCAGGAATTGTGAAATTGGAGCAGTTGCAGAAATACAATCACAGCCGTAAAATAAATGGGGATATACCGCTGAAGATTGGCATTGGTATCCATGTGGGTGATACGATGGTTGGGATTATTGGAGACGCGAATCGGATGCAAGCAGATGCGCTCTCCGATCATGTCAATCTCACTGCTCGTCTGGAAGGTTTGACTAAGTATTATGGCGTATCTTTATTAATTTCTGGAGATGTGGTACAACGTTTGAGTCAACCCGAAAAGTATCATATCCGTTTTTTGGATCGGGCTATTGTCAAAGGTAGACAAGAAGCCATTACAGTTTGTGAGGTGTTAGATGTTGAAGTAGAACCAGTGCGATCGCTCAAAATTCACACTTTGCCTATATTTGAGGAGGGACTCCAAGAATATTGTCAGGGAAATTTTGCTAAGGCCAGAGTTTGTTTTGAACAAATAGTCGCCCTAAATCCAGATGACAAGCCGAGTCAACTTTACCTAAAACGCATCCAATCGCTGTTAGAAAATAGTATTCCTGCTAACTGGGATGGCGTGTGGAAATTCACCCAGAAGTGACATTAATACATCTATTGGAGGGAGAGAAATCATGACATCTGGAAGCTTAAAAACAATGACACAAATATTTGGAGAATTCATTGAAGAATTTCCTCCTGAACACGACTGCCTAGAACTTACATTTACCCCCAGTTCTCGCCCCATCAAACAGCGCTGGCGCAATAACAGGCTTTCAGCTCATTTTGTAGCCGATTATTTGTCTAGCTTTCTACCGGTGGATGAGGAGGATGCTAGCAGCGAGAAACGGATAAAAGAAAGCAAGGGAGCTGTGAGCTACGTAGCCAACGAACTGTTAGAAAATGCGATAAAATTTAACAACGATGATGCTAATTACAAGGTCAGATTTGGTATACATTTTATTGGTGAAATAGAGGTAACGGCGGTAATTTTTGCCAGTAATAGTGTGAATCCACAAGGGGCAAGTAAGTTGAAGGAGTTTATTCAAGAAATTATGGATTCCGATCCAAATGAACTTTATTTGCAGCAGCTTGAAAAGAATGCGGAATCGGAAAGTGACGACACATCGGGATTGGGATTGCTGACGATGATTAATGACTATTCAGCTAAGATAGGTTGGAAATTCGATCGCAGACCAGATAGTGATACCATCATTGTTACGACTGTGGTTCAAATTAGGGTCTAGTTTCTAGCATTTCAATATTTACTCTCTTGTGCGATTGCAATATTTTAGTCAGGACACAAAATCACAATGGGCATTCAAGAAATTAAAGGTGAAGATTACAGCATTCAGTACGATGCAGAATCAGTCACAGTCACTTTCCAAGGCGAACTCAGCCTGAGCGGTCCAGCAGAGTATGCACCAATAGCCGAATTGTTAGATGAGGTCGCCAAGGGCGAACCTCCTACTATTACCTTGAACCTAAAACAATTGGAATTTGTTAACAGTTCTGGTATCAGTATGCTGTCTAAATTTGTCATTAGCGTCCGGAAAAAGAAAACGATTCAACTTTTGGTATTGGGTTCAAATGATATTCCTTGGCAACAGAAATCTCTCAGAAATTTAGAAAAGCTGTTGCCAAGTTTGAAGCTAGAACTAGGCTAGGATATGTGTAAATTTTAAGTACAGTTAACACAGGCGGGACGCCCGTGCCACACACAGTTAACACAGGCGGGACGCCCGTGCCACACTTAACATAGATAAATTTGGATGATTAGTAAATTGCTTAAGTTTGCTGGATCGGCAGTTCAAGGATAAACTCGGTTCCCTTGCAAGGTTCCGACTCGCACCGAAGCGATCCTCGGTGATTTTCTACTAAGATTTTGTAGACAATAGACAATCCTAAACCGGTACCTTTACCAACTTCCTTGGTGGTGAAAAACTGCTCGAACATTCGCTCTTTTATCTGTGGTGTCATTCCGGTTCCCGTGTCAGCAATCCGCACTCTCACGCGATCTGGCCCAGCTAATTCTGTGGTGATCAAAATTTTTAGCGCAGCATAGGGCTGATTTTGTGATGCCTCGTCCAAAGCATCGATCGCGTTGGTAATTAGATTCATAAATACTTGATTGAGCTGTCCCGAATAACACTCTACAGGAGGCAATTTTCCATAATTTTTAACTACTTGAATGTCGCGACGGTCTATTTGAGAATTGAGACGGTTTCGCAAAATTAACACGGTGCTGTCAATGCTGTCGTGCAAATCGCACATGGTCATGTTACTGTTATCGGTTCGCGAAAAGTTGCCCATAGATTTGACAATTTCGCGAATGCGATTGGAACCCATTTGCATGGAAGAGATAACTTTAGGCAAGTCTTCAACTAGAAAATCAAGATCTATCTCTTCGATTTTAGCTGTGATTTCGGGACAGGGATTGGGATAGCATTCTTGATAGAGACACAGCAGGTGCAACAAATCTTGAGTATAAATTGCAGCATGGCTCAAGTTGCCGTAAATAAAACTAACTGGGTTATTAATTTCGTGGACTATACTAGCCATTAGCGCCCCCAGCGAAGACATTTTTTCGCTGTGGAGGAGTTGAGCTTGAGTTTGTTTGAGTTCGTAAAGTGCGCGATCGATCTCGGCAGCTTGAGCTTCTGCTTTCGCGGTAGCAGCACAACTTTCTTGATAAAGTTCAACCTGTTTGAGGTCGATTTCAAATTGTTCTATTTCGCTTTCTTGCTGGTATTGACTCACCACGGCATCGAAAGCTTCTAGCAAGTCGCCGCCCGCTGCTTCGATAATGTACAGCAGATGGGGATTTTCCAGCATGAGTTCGGCATCAGGAACTTGCACCAATGCTTTTATTCGATCGATATATGCGCGCACTTGTTTGTCTAAATACAGCGGCGGCTCAAAATACATTGCCTTGAGGGTGGCTGAAGGGGGACTGCCTAAGTTGATGCTGCTGCCAATATTAATTAAGTCGCGGTGCGATTTTTCCATAAGCTCGATCGCCTCTAACAAATTTCCCCGCAATTTGGCTTTTTCTACCCCATTCTGAGAACACACTAACCTCATGCAAAAAAAAGCCGTTCGTTGGGAAAGCATTCGCTGACGACCGCTAATATTAATTACCGCAGCACTAATTTTTCTGGCTGTCGTAATTTCTTCCAGATTAAAATAGTTCTTCATTGCCGCCATTGGTAATACCCCCGACTCCACTAAATGTCTGTAGCTCCTGCTGACACAAGATTTAAGAGCCATAATAAAAAATTGTACAATACACTAAGCAATATATTCTGTATTTATTACTAAAGTAGTATACTAAAACACAATTATTTTGTATGAGTCGATTATCACAATTTTTATAATTCGGCTTGTTGCACAGTTTTTCTTAATTATTCAAAAAATTACAAATCAACTTCGCCATGAGTTGAGCTTGAGTTTGCGGCAAGCCGTGAGCAGCATTGGGAATAATTGCTAACTCGGCCCCCGGTATCTCGTTAGCGTAGGTTTGACAGTGCCATAAAGGAATTGTTTCGTCACTATCTGCTGCGATGACTAAGGTAGGAATTTGCAATTGGTGAATTTCTTTTTCTACTGTATCAACTGCGTCTTCTGGCCGCATCCGGCTCATTAAAAATGACCTGGCTACTGGTTGAGACATTAACTCCCTGCGCCACCCGGAAATTTGCTGCAATTTCTCACTTTTTCCAGCTAAACTAGCAAAAGGTTTTGCCAACTGCAAGGCCCAATCCACGGCTGGGGTTTCCCACAACAGCGGCCGCAAAGCATCATATTGACCACAAAAAGTGTCGTCCCGAATACCCGCCGGTGCTGCTAACACTAAACTGCTAACAGAATTAGGATATTTGAGGGAATATGCAGATGCTACCCAACCGCCAAAAGAATGTCCGATAATGCAGCAAGGTTCAATATTTAGTTGTTCTACAACTTGCCGGACAAAATCAACTTCTACAGCTACGTCATAGCGGATTTCTGGTTTGCTGGATTCTCCAAAACCTAACATATCTAAACTGATGCACCGAAACTGAGATTGCAATAACTCAATTAATGGCAGCCAGCAAGTCTTTTCTCCGAAAAAACCATGCAGCATCAATAAGGGTCGGCCGCACCCGATGTCCAGGTAGGCGGCTGTTTGGGTAGTGCTATTGACAAATGTACTTAATGTGTGCATTTGTCCTACAAGTGCTTGAGACTGCATGGGGATCGACTCCTGATTGGTAAGAAATTTTTGTAAAGAATTGTAACAAAAAAGCAGTCCAAACGTTAAACTTCATTACGGAGTACGCACTTAGAAATAGACCGTGATATTCTCTATGATTATTAGAAAATACTACAAACTCAAAGCAGGAGAACACTTTGAACTCTACTTTAAAACAGTACCCGGCTTGCTCTCTTCGGGAAGATGTCAGTGAGTACGTAGCACACCTACAGCTTCACATGACGTTACAAGCTCGCAACTTGCTCCCTACCATTACCACCGCTAAGGATAGTCGCGAACAACTGTTGCAGCAGACTCAGGCTCATTTTGAGAAACGTGTTTCTCGACAAGCTATTTAAACAAATTTAACGATCGCCCGCGATCGAACTTTCCCACATTTCAGAATCCCAGAAACCCGGTAGCCTCAAAAATACCGGGTTTCTTTTCGGCTAATTATGCAGGGGGCCCGGTTTTGGGTAATATGCGTTGGGTGTGCTTTAAATTTAATGTCTATGCGAATTCCGATTATTGCATTTTTGACTTTGGCTGCGCTGGCTGGCGGCGAATTGGCAGCGCGGGCGATCGATCCGAGTGCCGCACCGACTGAGGCGGAGTTTAGAGAGGGAACCGCAGAAATTGACACGCGAGACGCCTGTCCCACAAGGGCACAGAGGCAGGAGGATGAGGTCATTGGTGACAACTTAACGTCAAACCGACCGTCTCTGTTGTTTGTAGCGAAGTCTAGATCCCCCCTAACCCCCCTTAATAAGGGGGGGACAAGAAATATGCTCAAAGTCCCCCTTATTAAGGGGGATTTAGGGGGATCTAGACTCGATGACAAGCGACATTTGTTATCGGTTCCAGTCTTAAATAGTCACCAATCGGATGAGGTGAACCCAACTGTGCAGGATTTGCCCGCATCCGATGAGCTCGCAGCTTCTGGAGAACTACGCGCGGCGCAGCTATCCCCTAGGGAATCTCTCTCTCTCAAGTCCAGCCACAATAAAGATTTTACATCTCTGTTAAAAACTCCGGCGACGCTCGCGGCACAAGCCGAAATCCCCGAAGCAGCAAACAGCAACGCCCGACAGCTAGGCGGTGATCTACAAATCAGTCAAGCGGGCAATGCTGAAGGCGTTTACGTTGCAGAGGTGAAAATTCGCTTTGTCAATTCCCGAGGCGAAGCTGTTGATAAAAAAGGGAATCCGGTTGAGGGCAGAATTTCGGAAGATTTTATCCGAGGCGAACTCAAACTCAAGGCGGGGGATAACTACAGCCGGGAAGTTGTACGATCGGATTTGCAGCAGTTGCAGCAATTGGGATTGTTTGACAAAGTGACGGTTTCGATCGAAGAAGTTGGCACGGATGTTAATGTAATCTACAACGTTCAAGAGCGATCGGCTCGCTCTTTTAGCGTGAGTGCCACTCTTAGTGATGATGTTGGCGTTGCTGTTCCTCTTTCATATACCGATCGAACTTTCGGCCGAAACCCGCAGCGGCTGGCGGTGGAACTTGAACCCAGCCTCCGAGGTATCCAGTACGATGTCGAGTTTGTCAGCCCTTACGTTGCCGCCGAAGACCGTTTGGGATACAGTGTGAGAGCTTTTGGCGATCGCAGAATCTCGGAAATTTTCAACAAAGATATTGATTTGCCCAACGGGAACCGGGTACGGGAAATTCGGGTGGGGGGAAATCTCAGGTTTACCAGACCTTTGGGCGATTGGCGAGGGACTTTGGGATTAAATTATACAAATATCAGCACGCGCGATCGCAACTTAAATATCGCCCGCCGCGACGAACTCGGCAATCCTCTCACATTCAGCGGCAGCGGCGTTGACGAGTTATACACTGTTTCCTTTGGTGCGATGCTCGATCGGCGGGACAATCCCTTCGACCCAACCCGAGGCTCGATTCTCAGCCTCAGCACCGAGCAGTCGATACCTCTGGGGCGAGGTAACATTGTGAGTAACAGGCTGTTAGCGAATTATATACATTATGTACCACTAACTTTGTTGGGCATCAGCGAGTCCGAAGCCTTGCCCGAAATGCTGGCTTTTAACTTGCAAGCGGGTACGGTAATCGGAGATTTGCCGCCAACAGAAGCTTTTCGCCTCGGCGGCCGCAATTCCGTGCGGGGTTACGATAGCGGGGATATTGGCAGCGGCCGGAGTTATTTTTTAGCTTCCGGCGAATATCGGTTTCCGGTCGGCAGGGATGTCGGCGGCGTGATTTTTGTTGATTTTGCGTCGGATTTGGGCACAGGAGATAGCGTACTCGGAAAACCGGCGGTAGTCAGGGACAAACCGGGGACTGGGGCGGGTGTTGGGGTGGGTGTGAGGGTGCGATCGCGCTTTGGATTAATTCGCTTAGATGTGGGTGTTAGCGACGCTGGCGACCTCAAATTTATACTCGGTACAAAGCAGCGATTTTAACAATAGTGCAACAGATCAGTTAAACCACAATCTTAAACAGATTTTGCGCGACTCAATTGCCGCCAAAGCCGTTACCAGGGCATCATCAAACCTATCGGCCTCGGCTGGCGGGGTGTCGGTGATTGCTGCTAAGGATTGGGCTAGTTGTCGATCGAATAATTGAGTTGGATTTCTTTGCTCAACCCAACCTCCAAAGTTTGTGGTAGTAATCGAAATTGAGTGAAATACAGCACCTCGGTAAGGACACAACAATGTTGTATCCCTACTGTGTTGTAGGCAATTGACAATTGCTATATTTATTTAGGCTCGTAAATGCTTAACGCTTTGGTTTCTTTACATCAACAGTTTTCGGCTTAGCCGCCGGAGTGCGCGGATAAAACTTAAACTTATTGAGCGCAGCACTTGCCGATTTAGCCACACCGCTATCTATATCTCGCAAAGCTTTTTGTAGCAGCGGAATCACTTTTTCAGACTTAATCATTGCTAGTGCTTCCACAGCAGCTTGGCGCACCTCCGGCTGAATATCTTGAGCTAATTTTCCCAAGGTTTCTATTGCTCGCTGACCTTCGGCTCTCACAGCATTAGCAGCAGCCATTTTACCTAAAGCAGACGCTGCAAACTTGCGGGTTTCTTTGTCCTGACTTTGAACACATCCCATCAACTGCGGTAGAGAATAGCTTGGTGCTTGTCTGGTAATTGGAAGCTGTTGTTCGACTGCTGGTTGATGTAAATCAATTGGTTGTGGTTCCGAAAAATCTGTGTAATTTAACTCTTCTTGAACTTCTGTTTGATTTAACTCACTTGACTGTTCCTGCCCAACTTCTTCTTGTGGTAAATATTCTCCAAATTCTGTGGGATTTAACTGACTGAACTGCTCCTCGGGGACTTCTTGTTGTTGTACATTACTCTCGTACTGCTCTTGCAAAGACCTGATAGTAGCTTGCATCTGAGCTTCGTGTTCTCTCAACTGCTCGTGAGCCGCTTGCAACTGACTCTCGTATTGCTCTTGCAAAGCCTCCATATTTAACTGCATCTCAACCTCTCGGTTCTCATATTCCTCGGCAATTTGCCTCAATCGAATTTCGTGTTCATCTTGCAGGTTTTGCAAATGTTGCTCCATCTGAGCTTGATAATTTATATGCAATTCGTCAGCAACTCTGAGTAAATGATGTTCGTGTTCTGCTTGCAAAGATTGGATATTTTGCTGCATCCTAGCATTGTTAGCGGCTTCTAATTCCTCGCTGATTTGTCGCCGCAGCTCGTACTCCTCTACGCTGGCAACTGGTTGGATCTGAGTGTCGCGTTCGGCCAAAACTTGTTGGAGCTGACTGTCACGTTCTGCCCGAACTTGTTGGAGCTGATTTTCATATTGAGCTGCAACTTGTTTGAGCTGGTTTTCGTATTGGGTAGTAACTTGTCTGAGTAAATTTTCGTGTTCGATAGTAGCTTTTCTAAGCTGATTTTCGCGTTCTTGTTGCTGAGATTCGACAGCTTGTCGCACCCGAGACATCTGAGCTAATTCTATTTCTTCACTAATTCTGCTAGTTTGCTGCAAGTATTCTTGTTTTTGCTTGTTTAAGCGCTTTTCCACTAACCAGTAAGCAACTGCTACCCCTGCCAAAAAACCTACGATCGCTCCTATGATACCCACAACTGAGATCCTCCCGACAAAATAGTGATGCTGGACTTTTTACATTTAACCATACAGCCTCCTGTAACCGCCCAGTAGCAACAGCCAGCCTGTCACTGCCAGCCAGTGAACCGCCACCGCAGGCCAGATAGAACCGCTTTGCAGGTATGCGATGGAGCACGCAACTCCCAAAATTGCCGCCAGTAGCAAAAACACTGGATTCATAAAGGTCGATCGACCAACCGGGTAAAAAGTCAGCGCGTTCAGCGGGTGGTAAACTACAAAAACCGCCAAACTCGCGCATCCCCAAAACCACAGCATTAAGCCAGAAGCATTCTCGAACGGATGTGGCAGCATTAACACCCGGAACAATAATTCCTCGGTGATGCCGGGACTTAACAAACAGCCAATGAGCACTCCCACAATTGTACGCCGAGAGGTTTGCACGTCTACTTTTAGAAATCCCGACCAAAAACCCACGGAAAGAGCGATCGAAGTGTAAACCAGCGCCAGCATAGCTGCAACCAGCCAATCCGTGAAATCGGGAATAGTTGAAAAAGCTTGGGTGACGCGGCGTATCAGGAATCCCGGCAATGCGTGAAGCGGAGCTATCCCGAAGGGAATCGCACTAAAATTTAACATAATCAAACTGATCCTTAAAATTTTCAAACAGATGTTAGCAGTAAGTTGAGCCGTTTATTATGCAAAACCAATCATTGCCGCCCGTCAGAGTCCGCGTTTTTGTTTCCGGATTAGTTCAAGGAGTAGGATACCGATATTCAACGAGGAATCAAGCAAAGTATTTCGGCCTGGGCGGCTGGGTAAGAAATCTCCCCGATGGGCGCGTCGAGGCTGTCTTTGAAGGCGACCAAAAAGCTGTGGAAGAAATGATTAGTTGGTGCCGCCGCGGCCCCACCGGTGCTACGGTTAGTGAGTTGGTTTTGGAATACGAAGACCCGGAGGGCGAGTCCCTACCCTTCACCGAACCCCTGCGGGAAGATAGCTCTGCTTCACGCACTTTTGAGATCCGCCGATAAAACAATAAAGGGAATAATCTGCGGTTGAAATTGCTACTGTAGAAACGATGTCTGCCTTGTATAAGGCAGGCTTCGCTCAGGTAGACTAAAGAATGAATCGCATAAAAAGCGCGAATTTGGTATTGCCAATTTATCAATGATGAGCAAGTTGACTTAAATTAGCAAACAACTGAGCAACTTTGGTCAAATCTTTATCTCCCGGCGCTATTTCTACGCCGCTAGAAAGGTCAACACCGTTGAAGTTATTGCCGATCGCGCTATCAATTGCATTTAAAATATTATCTGGTGTTAAACCGCCCGCCAGCAGCCAAGGACACTGCGGTCTAAACTCTGATAACATCCTCCAGTCGATCGTTTTTCCCGTACCGCCCAATTGCTCTGGATGGTAAGCATCCAGCAGTAAAGTATCGACACGAACAGCATAAACAGCAGCGGTGTCTAAAGTTTCAGGAGTCCTAACTCTCAGGGCTTTGATAATTTCAATTCCCGGCAAAAACTCCCGCAGTCGATCGCAATATTCCGCTGTTTCATCTCCATGCAACTGCACCCCGCTTAAATTTGACTCTGCCGCTACTTGACAGATATTTTCTATTGTGGTGTTGGCAAAAACGCCGATGCGATCGACATTTTCCGGCAACTGCTCGACAATCAGGCGAATTGTTTCTGGGCTGACATAGCGCGGGGAAGCCGGCACGCAGATAAACCCCAAAGCTTGGGCTCCCAAGCGGGCGATCGCAATTCCTTGGTCTAATTTAGTGATTCCGCAAATTTTAACCCGCACTGTTCCTCCTCGGTTCCGCAGTTGTATCAAAATATCAACGAATTGTTAACTATTAAAACAAATCTTAGTTTAATGCAAACCGCTTTTTATAATCGTGGAAATCAATTTATCTGTGAAATCAGGAGATAAGAACGTGATCGACTCATCTTTGCTGTTAGCCGTACAATCTACCGCTCCCTCAACACCCGAGTGGTCGCCAATGGTAGGACTGACAATGATTTTATGTAATTTGCTGGCGATCACGATCGGCTACTACGGGATAAACAAGCAAAACCGAGGCAAGGGCCCTGCTTTACCCGTTGCACTCCCTGGAATGTTCAAAGGCTTCGGCGTACCAGAATTGCTGGCAACAGCCAGCTTCGGCCACTTGCTCGGAGCCGGAGTAATCTTGGGCTTGGGTAACGCCGGAGTTCTGTAAAAATCAGGGGAAAGGCAAAGGCAAGGGGTAGAAAAGATATAATAGAAACTCTTTCTTGCTCTCCTTTCCCAGGAAACTTCATGCAGACAGGTTGGCGAATCGGCTCTTTATTTGGCATCCCCCTACTTATAGATTATTCGTGGTTTATAATTTTAGCCTTAGCAACCCGCGAATACGCCAGCAGTTACCGCCTGTGGGGGCCTGCGCTCTCCTGGAGTGCAGGATTGGCAATAGCTCTGCTGCTGTTTGCTTCCGTGCTCTTGCACGAACTGGGACACAGCTTGGCGGCGATATCGCAAGGTATTAAAGTTAATTCTATTACCTTATTTTTATTTGGTGGAATGGCATCAATCGACTCGGAATCAAAAACTCCGGGTCAAGCTTTTCAAGTAGCCATTGCCGGTCCTCTAGTCAGCTTTGCGCTGTTTTTAATCCTCGGTTTGGGTTCTCAAGTTCTTCCCCCGAAAAGTTTGCTAGCAATTGTCACCGAAAGGGTAGCACTAATCAACCTCGTTTTGGGATTATTTAACTTAATTCCCGGTCTGCCTTTGGATGGAGGACAAGTTTTAAAAGCAGCAGTTTGGAAAATCACCGGCTCTCGATTTACCGGCGTTCGCTGGGCGGCAAAAACAGGACAAGTTTTAGGTTGGCTGGCTGTTGCTTTGGGTCTGAGTTTCTGCTTTTTAGCGCGCGACTACGGCGGCTTGTGGATTGCGCTGATCGGCTGGTTTGGCATTCGCAATGCCACTGCTTATAGCAGATTGACTTCACTGCAAGAAGCCTTGGTTAAAATTAAAGCCAGCGATGCGATGAGCCGCGAGTTTCGAGTTGTAGATGCAGATTTGACTCTGCGAGAATTTGCCGATCGCTATTTGTTAGAAGTCAATCCGTTTCCATTTTACATTGCTGCGACCAACGGCCGGGATTTGGGCTTAGTGTCGATCGACGATATCCGCTTCACAGAACGCAGTCAGTGGCCTATTCAGACTTTGCACAACATTTTGAAACCCCTCGGAAAAACCCCCACAGTCTCCGAAAAAGCATCCATCGCAGAAGTAATTAACAGCATGGAAGCCCGTCAACTCCCCCGAATCATCGTCCTCTCGCCGATTGGTTCAGTAGCGGGGACGATCGATCGGGGCGACGTGGTTAAAGTTTTAGCAAAATACCTCAAACCCCAGATTTCAATGGCAGACATCAAGCGCAGCAAAGAAGAAAACAGCTATCCGCAGGGATTGCAGTTAAGTGCGATCGCCAAAACCGCACAGGAAAATTAAAAAGGGGGCATAGGTAAGGGGCATCAGTGATCAGTTAAGATGTAGTAGAGCTTGTCACTGAGGGTTCAAACAAAAATTATTATGCCCAATTTTTTTAAGAAATTTCATCATAAATTGGGGGAAGAAGGTTGGAAAAACTTAACTCATTTCTTCCCCTTCCCTGACTTGCAACCTCTTGCTATTATCTGGATTCTCGTGACGGGAACTCTATTGGGAGTGCGGCAGTTAGGCGGGTTGCAGCCACTGGAATTAAATGCTTTCGACCTCATGGTGCAGTTGCGACCAGATGCGGGTCCTGACCCCAGGTTGCTGATAGTGACCATCACCGAACACGATATTAATACTATTGAAAAATGGCCAATTTCCGATCGCACTTTAGCAAAAGCGATCGCAGAAATAGCGCGTCTTGATCCCATAGCTATTGGCATAGATATAATTCGCAGGACTCCCTACGAACCGGGGAATGCAGAATTAGTCACTCAATGGAAAAACCCCAAAGTAATCCCCATTACCTTCATCGGCAGCTCTGAGTCCGAGCGAGTGCCACCACCTCCCAATATACCAGACAAGCGAGTAGGATTTAACGATTTATTAGTCGATCCCGACCGTATAATACGTCGAAATTTGATGTTAAGGGGCGATGGCAAACGGACAGTGTATTCATTATCGATGCGGCTAGCTTTGGCCTATTTTAACAGCAAAAAAATAGCTCGTCAAAAAACAGAAAAAAACGAAGTTCAGGTAGATAAAACAGTATTTTCAAAGTTGAGATATGACTCAGGAGGTTATCAGAACATAGATGCCGAAGGCTATCAAGTCGTACTCAATTACCGCTCTGCTGAAAATATAGCAAATACCGTGACACTAACTCAAGTTTTGGAGGGAAAAGTTGAGCCTAAATTGGTGAAGGGTAAAATAGTGCTAGTAGGCGTTACAGCCCTAAGTGTCAAAGATTTCTTTTTTACTCCTTACAGCGCTACTGCAAGCGGAAACCAGCCGATGCCTGGGGTATTAATTCACGCAACGGCTACTAGCCAAATTCTGAGCGCAGCTTTAGATGGCAAAGGGCTATTTTGGTATTGGGATGAATGGCAAGAAATCCTCTGGATCGCTGTTTGGAGTGGAGTGGGCGGCTGTTTAGCTTGGCGGCTAGAAAAATCGCTGAATTTGATCGCGATCGCGATCGCAGCTTGCAGCTCATTATTCGGATTCACCTTTTTCCTCTTCATGCAACAGGGGTGGATACCTCTAATCGCTCCAGCCCTGGGACTTTTAATCACCGCAGGAGTCGGAGTAACCTATAAGTACGAGCAGTCGAGGCAACAGCAAGGAATTGTGATGAAATTATTAGGACAACAAACTTCACCGGCGATCGCAAATGCCCTGTGGAAAGAGCGCGTCCATCTGCTCGAATCAGGGTTATTACCTGGGCAAAAAGTTACTGCTACCATCATCCTCACAGACTTGCAGGGTTTTAGTACAATCTCCGAAAAACTACCACCAGAAGTAGTAATGAGTTGGTTAAATGAGTATTTATCAGCAATGGCACAAGAAGTCCAAGCACATCAAGGCGTGATAAATAAATTTACCGGAGATGGAATGCTGGCAGTATTTGGGGTACCCATTCCCCGCACCACTCCAGAAGAAATTGCAGAAGATGCTCGCCTCGCCGTATCTTGCGCTCTAGCTATAAGTTCGCGCTTGCCACAAATGAATCAAAATTGGCTCGATCGCGGTTTGCCGTCCGCAAAAATGCGAGTAGGCATCTTTACAGGGCCTGTTATGGTGGGTAGTCTGGGAGGCACAACCCGTTTAGAATATGGAGTGATCGGCGATAGCGTTAATATTGCCTCTCGCCTGGAAAGCTGCGAAAAGCATCGGCAAGAGGACACTTGCCGGATATTGATTGCAGAAGAAACCTTTCTGCATCTGGCGGACAAATTTGAGGTAGAATCTTGGGGAGCTTTACCTTTAAAAGGGAGGGAAGAAAAAGTTAATGTCTACCGGATTTTGGGAATAAAACAGAAATAAAAAGACACAATCTCTCCCTAAAAAACCATGAAGCTCATGAAAAAAATTACTAAGTTTATCCTGAGTCTGACATCAGTTGGATCAATAGTATTGATCGCCACACTTAACGCTTCCCTATTTCCAGTTGTGGGACAGGATCTAGATATAGAGATAGACGGCGGGCCACAACGCACTGTACCGGGAGGGCCGCGCTTCATTCAGCCCCGTGAAGATATCGACGATCGCCCCCCCACTCAACCGGGACGCCCTGTGCGCGGTGGCTGCGCGAGCATTAGTCAGCTAGGTCTCACAGCCTTAGTGCCTACAAATAAGATCGGACGGACTGTTTTCGACTATCCAACGTTCTTTTTCTACTTGCCTCCAACAGAGGCGGAATCAGCCGAATTTATCTTAAAAGATCAAAGCGGCAACCAGATTTATAAACAGGATCTCACAATTAGCAATGTATCAGGGGTGATCGGCGTTAGTATCCCCGCTAACCAAAATGTGCCGCCCTTGGAAGTAGGCAAAAGTTACACTTGGAATTTTACAGTGATTTGCGACTCTCAAGACCGATCGAGCGATCAGATCGAAAGCGGTACTGTACGGCGAGTTGAACTCAGTGCAGATATCCGCCGTCAATTAGCTCAGGCAGATCCGCGCCAGAAAACCGTTATTTATGCTGGAAATGGGATTTGGCTAGATGCCCTCAGTAATCTAGCAGCCGCTCGCCGCGATCGGCCTAATGATGCAGTGCTCAAGACTGATTGGGAAAGCTTGCTGGATTCTGTGACATTGGGCAAAATTGCCAAAGAGCCGATCGTTCAAACTAAGCCACAGCCATAAGCTGTACTGCATATAAATTTAACTTTTTTAGTGGCGTTAGAGCAACGGGTCAGAAGACTTTTAATAAAAAGTGTACAAGTTTTTAACTTGTATCAGTAACAGCCAAGATGGCTGTTCTACAATAAAAATTTTTTGTTGTGGAACGGCCATCTTGGCTGTTACCAAAAGACAGCCGACTTTTTGACATCCCCCACAATAATTATTCGAGAAATCTCTTGTGGAACGGTCATCTTGGCTGTTCCCAAAAGGCGCGTGGAAAGCCTGCTCCCAAATATGCAGGTTAAATGTGAAACAGCTTATTACTTGTTAATTCCAAAATATCCTGCCATTCCCGATCCGAAAGTGGCTGCACTTTCAAATCAATCTCAAAACAGCGACAAGCCGCCGCACTCAAAACATCAATTACAGTTGCAATCCAATCATCTCCCCCTTCAGATAGAGGTAATTGCACAGGAATTAATTCCTCCCCAAAAACTTGAGAAAACAAACTAACATCCGGCTGCAAACGCATGGAACCGTGCTGCAAAATAGCATCACCCCGTCGCAATTGCGCGCTACCAATTAACTTGCAGCCATCAAGTGTAACTAAATCTGCACCAGTCGCAGTACCAAAACAATTCGGATTGTGAATATAACCCCTTCCTGCTTCCCCGTATTGCAAATCCAAACCCATCGCCCTCCAACCCTCAATCAAAAACTCGCAAATAGTCTGATAAGCTTTCATACGGCTGCTTCCAAATCCCGACGCCACAACTGCATAAGTTAAATCCCCTTGGTGAAGTACGGCGCGCCCGCCGCTGGGCCTCCTCACCAACTCCACAGGCATTCCCTGCCAAGACAAATGCTGCCAAAACTCCGGCCACCTGCGCTGGTGGTAGCCCAAGGAAATCGCCGCCGGTTGCCAAGTGTAAAATCGCAGAGTTGGCGGATGTTTGCCCGCTAGATGCTGTTCCAGCAGCCATTGGTCGATCGCCATCTGCACGCTACCAGACGCCGACAGCAGTGGAATTAAACGCCAAACAGAATTAGCCATCCGTCCCGAGTCCTGAGTTTCTACTCAATAATTCGCAGAATGTTTTAAAATTAGTAACAGTTTTTTGGGCCTGTCTTCTAAGTTGGTGCAAGTTTCACGCCCGCCGGTGCTTTAGAAATAAATAGAAAAAATAATCGCAGAACCATGAGCAACAGTGTAATTGTCATTAACGACGAAAAATTTGAAACAGAAGTCCTGAAAGCTGAGCAACCAGTGCTTGCCTATTTTTGGGCTACTTGGTGCGGGCCTTGCAAACTGATCGCGCCTTCGGTAGACTGGGTGGCTGCCAACTACAGCGATCGGCTGAAAGTGGTTAAAATGGAAATTGACCCCAATCCTAATACTGTCAAGCAGTATAAAGTAGAAGGAGTCCCAGCTCTCAGGCTCTTTAAAAATGCCGAAGTAGTGCTTTCTCACGAGGGAGCTATTACTAAACAAACTTTGATCGGTTTGCTCGACGCTCACTTATAAACTTTGGAAATGATTCGGGAGTTTCCAACTCCCAACTTACAATTATAGCAATCGCCAATATTTTTTTAATATCTCTCTTTTATCCTCGATCTTCCTTTTTGACTCTACGCCCTCTGCGCTCTCTGCGGTTAGTCAAAAAAAATAATTCACAAACTCAAGAAAAATGCAATATAAAAAATAATAATTTAGCTACTATAAAAATATTCCTTAAAATTCCCCAAAAATACAGAAAATATGCAATTTGCTAAACGTTTAGATCCACTGCAATTTAATGTATTTGCCGATATGGATCGGGCAAAAGCTCAAGCTAGAGCAGCGGGGCAAAATGTGATTGACTTGTCTCTGGGTTCTTCGGATTTGCCGGCGGCTGCTCACATTACAGATGCGATCGCACATTCTCTGTCCGACACCAGCACTCACGGCTATTTGCTATTTAACGGCACAAGAGATTTTCGGGAAGCAGCAGCTATTTGGTACGAGCAAAAATTTGGGATTGCAGTCAATCCAGAAACAGAAGTGCTGCCGTTAATTGGTTCCCAAGAAGGCACGGCGCATATGCCTTTAGCTGTACTCAACCCGGGAGATTTTGCTTTGTTGCTCGATCCGGGCTATCCTTCCCACGCAGGCGGTGTGCATTTAGCCGGCGGTCAAATTTATCCGATGCCGCTATTGGCAGAAAATGCGTTTTTGCCGATATTTGAAGATATTCCGATAGCAGTGTTGGCTCAGTCGAAGATGATGGTTTTGAGCTATCCTCACAATCCTACAACTGCGATCGCCCCGGTTGCTTTTTTTGAGAAAGCTGTGGCTTTTTGTCGGGAACATCAACTTGTTTTAGTTCACGATTTCCCTTATGTGGATTTGGTGTTTGACGATCGCAATTCTCTCATAGAGGCAGAGCCTGGTAACGAGGAAGAATATCGAAAATTGATGGCGCCGTCAATATTTCAGGCGGATCGAGATAAAAGTGTGGCGATCGAGTTTTTTACACTATCCAAATCCTACAGTATGGGAGGTTTTCGAGTCGGATATGCGATCGGCAATTCCGAACTAATTGCAGCGCTGCGACAGGTAAAAGCCGCAGTGGACTTCAACCAATACCGAGGGATTTTGAACGGAGCGATCGCAGCATTAACAGGCCCTCAAGATACCGTCAGAACCAGCGTAGAAACCTTCAGAAAACGGCGGGATGCCTTTGTAAACGCGCTGCAGGGCATCGGCTGGCAAGTACCCGTACCCCCCGCCACCATGTACGTCTGGGCGAAACTGCCGGAACCTTGGACCCAAGATTCCGTGAAATTTTGCACTCAGCTAGTACAGAGTACAGGAGTCGCGGCTTCCCCCGGTGCCGGTTTCGGGAAATCAGGAGAGGGCTACGTGCGATTTGCCTTAGTCGAGTCGCCAGCAATTTTGGAAACAGCAGTTAGAAAAATTGCTGAGTTTCTAAATTGAGCAAAGTGATATGTGTCAACTTAACTCGAAACACCCTCGTGAGACTTAAGCCCACCAGACTTGAGCTTTGAGGCAGGGGTTTTAACCCCTGCCGGACTGGGGTTTTGAAGTTTTTGGGCACAGGATGAAGGACACGGCGTTTAAGTGCTTACCCGTAGCTCAAGATGGATGCAATTGCTAAAATAGTGTGATTTCTACCTAAAGGAATAGATATTTGCACGCAGTATCTGTCACAATTTCTTTTAAGAAATGTTAACGTGAGACATCTTGGGAATTACCAGTTCCGCTCACCCACTCTAAAAGTCCTTGAAGTGAATTCTCTCGGGGTAGCGATTGTTCCGTAGCGGCTAGCGCACACCCGAAAAACACCACACTGCCCAAAATTGCAATCAGCGGAAAAGGCTTACCCAGCCCAAAGTCCCGCTGAAGGCGAGCTAACGGTCTGCTCTCGCGCCTGAGCATTTTTCCCACCGTCAGTTGTTTGAGACTAAAAGGATCGCGCACAAAATGACCGCTCCAGCTAATTACCATATGAGAATGGCAGTGGGGACAAGTGAATAGTCCACTGACCATCCCGACTGGGCCTACGACGCTGGAACGGTTGCAGATCGGGCAAGTGACAGAATGAGTGTTATAGGTGGGAGCGTTCATAACTGTTTTTCTTGAGTAAAAAACCAATAACTAATGGGGAGCCTGTGTTAACGCCTAAGGCATAGACCTTTAGAGGCACTTTTCCTTAATTCCTAGTTTACCGCTCCGATCGGGTCGATCGGAGCTCACTGCTTGGGAAAACCTTCAAATTGCCAATCGCGCAACGAGTGCAAGTCTGGAGCACAGGTGAGATTATATTGCAAAGGAGTTACGGTTATTCTGTTGTCGCGAATAGCTTGTACGTCCGTAGGAATATCGTGCGGCACCGCCGAATCGGCGATTTCTTCTACATCTTCTAACAATTCGCCAGCCAGCCAATAATAAGTTTTGCCGCGCGGATCGGTGCGCTTTTGAAATATGTCGAAATAGCGGCGAATGCCTTGACGGGCGATCGCAACTCCGGTAATTTCTGCTTGTGGGACTGCTGGTATGTTGACATTCAACAGCATCGGTTTCGCCATTGGCTGTTTTTCCAACTGTGCCAGCAAGGTGACAGCGAAATCCACCGCCGGCCCAAATTCCTGCGAAGTAAAGCTGGCGAGGCTAAAAGCAATGCTGGGAATGCCTTCCATAATTCCCTCCATTGCTGCCGAAACCGTACCCGAACAGATGATATCCGTGCCTAAATTGGGGCCGTGGTTGATACCGGAAAGAACAAAATCCGGCGGTTTGTCAAGTAAAGCCCACAAAGCAAGTTTCACGCAGTCGGCGGGAGTGCCCGAACAGGCCCAAGCTTGGACTGCAGGATCAAAAATAGATTCGACAATCTCGGCGCGGATGGGTTGGTGCAGGGTAAGGCCGTGGCCGGTAGCGGAGCGCTCTCTGTCGGGACAAACTACGCTCACGTCGTGGCCAGCGTCGGCGAGAGCGTTGGCGAGGCTGCGGATGCCTTGTGCAAAGATGCCGTCGTCGTTGCTAATTAAAAGTTTCATTGAAATTTTTATAGGCCTTATAACAATACTAAACTAGATTCAACTACGGCGATCGCTCTAACATCGAATTACCTATTACAAATTATCCGTAACTGTCGAAAATCTAAAATCTAAAATCTAAAATCTAAAATCAACAAGCTGAAGAGCCAAAATTGCGCTAAACTCAACTTGGCCCAAAACAGCCATCAATCTAAAATCTAAAATCTAAAATCTAAAATCAAAATGACTGTCCAGCTAAGCGACATTGAAACTCAACTAGAAACCCTCGGTCAAGAGTCCAAAAGTGCGATCGCCACTGCCAATACCCTCGAACAACTCGAACAGTTGCGCGTCGGCTACCTCGGCAAAAAAGGCCAACTATCTCAAATTTTAGGCATGATGGGCAAACTGTCGCCAGACCAGCGACCCAAAGTAGGTGCGATCGCCAATACAGTCAAAGAAGCCCTGCAAGCCGATTTAGAAGACAAGCGCGCCGCCCTCCAAACCGCCCAAATCCAAGCCAAACTCGCCTCAGAAACCATCGATGTTACCATGCCGGGGATTTTTAGCCCCCAAGGTCGCGTTCACCCCTTAAACGCCGTCATAGACCGCGCTCTCGATATCTTTGTCGGCCTCGGCTACACTGTCGCCAACGGCCCGGAAATGGAAACAGATTATTATAACTTCGAGGCGCTGAACACACCGCCAGACCACCCAGCGCGGGATATGCAAGATACATTTTACCTACCAGGCGGCGACTTGCTGCGGACTCAGACATCATCAGTGCAAATTCGCTACATGGAACAGCACAAACCGCCGATTCGGATTGTCTCTCCCGGCCGCGTTTACCGCCGCGATACTGTCGATGCTACTCACGCAGCAGTCTTCCACCAAATTGAACTTTTAGCAATTGATGAAGGTCTGACATTTACTGACTTGAAAGGCACAATTAAAGAGTTTTTGCGGCAAATGTTCGGGCAAGATTTGCCGATTCGTTTCCGCACGAGTTACTTTCCGTTTACGGAACCTTCTGCCGAAGTTGATTTGCAGTGGAACGGCAAATGGCTGGAAGTTTTGGGCTGCGGAACGGTCGATCCGAATGTTCTTAAAGGAGTCGGTTTAGATCCAGAAAAATATACTGGGTTTGCGGCCGGTTTTGGTGTCGAGCGGTTCGCAATGGTACTTTATGAAATCGACGACATTCGCCGGGTTTATGCTAGCGACTTGCGCTTTTTGCGGCAATTTTAAACAAGGGCTTGGGGTCGCTTACACCAGCCGTCTAGAGGTCTTGGTCAATGTACATCAATCTTTAAGTTTCAAGTAAGTAAGTACAAATAAACATTACTTGGGGAGAGGGCGGGTTCTGCAACGATCGACTCGCCCTTACTGTAGATAAGCCCTAAAGCCACCCCTACAAGCCCCTGCAAGATATTATTGTTTTTTTGCGCTTACCTACTTATTTATTGTCTACTTGCCAAAAACACCCTTGATGCTGTCAACAGCGCTCTCGACAGCATTCTTGGTATTATCTACTGCTTTCTGAGTCCGAGCTGAATCTTCCGATGCTCTTTTCTCAATTGTGCCCGCATCTTTCTTAGCTTTGCGCTCTACTACACTACCATCCTCCGATGAGCGATCGACTTTAGCAGCATTTGTCTTGGCAGTTTCCTTAACCTTCTCTTCTGTATCTCGGATGAAGTTCTTGGCTCGTCCAGCATCTTTGCTGGCTTTTTCTTGAACCGCATCGCCCGCATCTGGGTCTGCTGCCATCGAGTTTACAGCAGGAGAAGCCATTGCTGCGGTGTTCGAGAAGAACGCACCAGACCAGACGAAGGCCATCGCACAGACGCAAAGCACAATTGCAGCGATCGAGCGCCCTAAAGTCGAAAGCCGTTTCGTAAAATAATTCAGTTTCATAGAATACAGAAGAAGATATGACACTCTATTTTTACTCGATCGGAGCGATCGGCGTAACCGTTCTCTAGATAGAGGTTATCCCCCGACGAGCGGTTAAAAAAGTTCCCTCTTTTGATAGATTCAAGCAAGGAATGTCAGTCACTTTTAGATTTTAGATTTTAGATTTTAGATTTTAGAGTTGACTCCCCAGCCGCCATTTGGAAGGTTGAACTTTGGTGAGTCGATTAAAGATTAAAGATTAAACAATTGACTCCACAGCCGGAGCGCAGATCCGGGCGCTTAAGTAGGTAGGCGGAAAAAATTATGTTTATGTAAAGAAACATTAACTAGCGTGATTCAAGTTAAATTTAACACATTGTTTACGGCCAGTAAGTAGGTACACATAAACTTTAGTATGTCACCGATTATCAAGCTATCATCAATCGGGCGATTGTTTGCATAAAATATCGCTTCTAAAGAGCGTTTCACGGAGTGAGTATCGCTTTGGACTACATAGATATTTTGCCGCTCATCTACTTATTTAGGAATAGGTGGTTCCCGAAATTGTGCGTGGGATATCAACATATAATACTTCAAATGACTAATCACAATTTAGTAAAAAAGTCAATACCGTTTCATCAATTCCCTTTAGTTTCAAAGGCTTATATTTAACAATGCGATTTTCCTCAACATAATCTGCCACCGCCGCCGAAATTAGCACCGTGTTTGGTTCCGTCACCTCTTGCAAGCGGGCGGCAATATTCACGCTCGGCCCGATCGCAGTATAATCCGCTCGATCGGGGCCGCCAAACATCCCCACCACCGCAGTACCCTGGTGAATTCCGCAGCGAAACCGCACCGGAGGCACGCCATTTTCCCCAACAATTCCCTGCTCCAACCAGCCCTTGTTAAGCTCCTTGAGAGCTCGCAGCATTTGCCCCGCAGCAGCCACAGCGCGACGTACTTGCTCGTTAGGCGTTAGTTCCTCCGGCGCGCCAAAGAAAGCCATTACCGCATCTCCAACAAACTTGTCCACCGTACCGCCACTGTCAAAAATAGCCTTAGTCATTGCCGCCAAATATTCATTCAACAGCTCAGCTACCCGGCGCGAGCGCAGCGTATTTGCCATTTGAGTAAAACCGACAATATCGCTAAACAAAATAGTAATCAATCGCGGTTCCGGGCGCAAATCCAGGGCCAAATCTCCAGCCGCTGCCGCCTTCACCATCGCCGGCGGTAAAAATCGGCGCAGCACCGACTCAGTTAAATAACTGTTCAACTCCTGCACTCGGCGCTCGTTTTGTTTGAGGGCGAGCAAATTCCGCACTTCCGCCAACAATTCTCGATCGTTAAAAGGCTTCGACAAATAAGCATCAGCACCCCGTTCTACTCCTTCAATTCGAGTATCTTCGTCGGCTTTAGCAGTCAGCAAAATTACCGGAGTTCCCTGCAATTCCTCATCCTCTCGAATCATCCGAATCAAATCCAAACCCGAGATCAAAGGCATCATCAAATCCGTTACGATTAAATTAGGGCGGCGTTTTTTTGCCACGGCAAATCCTTCTTGTCCATTGCGGGCGAGCAAAACTGCAAAGCCGGACTCTCGCAGAATTGCCGACACATAAAAGCGCAAATCGGGATTGTCGTCAACCACCAAAACCGTTCCCACTACCGTTTCCGATCTGACCGGTTCGAGCGCCTCAAAGTTATGATCTTCTGCCTCATTTTCCGACAAATCCGCCTCCACATCTGCCAGTTCCACCGCAGCTTTGGAGGAGTGAAACTCTGCTGGTATTTCTAGTACCTGTTCCGGGGGTAAGTGAGTCGAACCGAAGTGGAGCCAAACGGTAAAAGTAGTACCTTCGCCGTAAACTGACTCAACTGAAATTTGACCCCCGTGGAGTTCGACTAATTCTTTGACAAGTGCCAAACCTAAGCCGCTGCCTTCATAGGAACGGCTAGCTGAACCTTCGGCTTGGTGAAACCGCTCGAATAAATAGGGAATTTGTTCCGTGCGAATGCCGATACCAGTGTCTTTTACTTGCAACAAGCAGTGAGCGCCGGCGGATTCAACTTTCAGGGTGATAGTTCCGCCTTCTGGGGTGAATTTGACCGCATTTGACAGCAGGTTGTAAATAACTTTGTCAAATCTTTCAAGATCCAAATAAAGTAAAGGACATTCTTGCAGTTGGGTAATTAACTGCAGCCCTTTTTTCTCGCAGTAGGCCCGGAATGACTCTGCGGTAGAGTAACAGAAACCGACTAAATCGCAGGGGCGAAAACTCGGCTGCATCCGTCCGGCATCGAGTCGCTGCAAGTCCAGCAGTTGATTTACCAAACGCAGCAGGCGGCGGGAATTACGCAAAGCGATTACGGCTTGTTCGTAGGGCAAGTCTTCTTTGCGGCCGCAAGCTGATTCGAGAGGGCCGATTGTGAGAGTTAGAGGCGTGCGGAACTCGTGGGAGATATTTTGGAAAAATTCGGTTTTGAGCCGATCGGCTTCCAGAAGCCGTTCTGCCTGCTGTCTGGTAGTCTGGTAGAGGCGCGACTGCTGCACGGCTAGAGCCGCTTGAGTTGCGACTATTTGAGCCAGGTCAATGTCTGAGATGTTCCAGCGGCGGATGCTGTGATTTTGGCGCAGGGAAATGCTGCCGATGATTTTGCCTTCTGAGAGTAAGGGAACGACTAACAGGGCGCGGGCTGGCGATCGAACTTGCAGTTCTGTAACATTTAACTCGGGGTGTTCGTCGAGATCTTCGATCGCCACCGGCTCTTTTGATACCATAACTTGCAGCAACACCGGATTGCCCCGAATCGGCACCAAAGACTGTGGCAGGGAAGGATGGGCAAAAACCCAGGCGGGAGCGTTGCCAACAGCATCGGCAGAAATCGTCTCAGGGCCAAGAGGGTTCGCAACTACCTCTGGAGGGTTAAAACCCTCTTCTACAGCAACGGTATCTCTATTTGTGTCGTATAGCCCCACGCATTGGACGTATTCATCATCTTCTGTCCACAGAGATAGGGCGCAGCCGTCAACTTGCAAAGCTTGGCCGAGTTGTTGAGTAATGGCTGCAAAAATATTTTGGGGATCAAGACTCGATCGAATTGCCGTAGTAATAGTATTGACTAATGCCTCGCGCTTTGCCAGCGCCCGCACCTGTTCGTAAGCCCGGGCTTGAGAAAGCGCCAAAGCCGCTTGGTCTGCCACCGTAATTACCAACTGTACCTCGTGGTCTTGCCACTGGCGCGGTCGATCGAACTGGTGCAGCGCCAAGACTGCCATCAGTTCCATTTTGTAAAACAGGGGTACGATCAAGCTCGATCGAATATTCGCAGCTTCGTAAGCCTGCTGTCGTTGCTGATTATCCCAGTTTAAAACTCGATCGTCAGTTTGGGCATCTTGAATCACCTCCACATCCAGAGTTTCCCAAACCAAATCCGGCAGCAAATCTGGGGAGAGTTCGGCAGCAGAAGCATCTCCGGGCATCGCTTCCTCATCGCCCCCCAACTCTTTAGTTTCTGCCTTCTGGTAAACGAACCACTCATCGGCCACTCGGCCGTCTTGGAACGGCCGCAGCAGACAGCAACTCACCTCAAACATCTGCCCGACACTTTCCACAATTCTTTGCAGCATTTGCTGGTAATTGAGAGCCGATCGGATAGTATTGGTAACGGCATAAAGCAGCGATTCTTGGCTCAAAGCACGGCGCAGTTCATTGGTGCGCGTTTTCAGAAGATTGTGAGTCTCAACAGCTTGACTGACAAGATTTATCAGCTCTTGAGCATCCCAAGGCTTGGTAACGTATTTGAATACTTTTCCAGCGTTAATAGCTTCAACTAAATCTTCAACATCCGTATAGCCAGTTAAAATAATTCGGATCACGTCGGGGTACTGAGCCGCCGTCAGGCTGAGAAACTCCGTACCGCTCATTTTTGGCATTCGCTGGTCCGAGATAATCACCGCAACTTCTCCCTCTTTTGCCAAAATTTCGAGAGCAGCGGGGCCAGATTCGGCTCTGAGCACTTTGTAGTCTCGATGGAAGGTGCGGTAAAGCAAGTCGAGGTTATCCGGTTCGTCATCGACGATCAGAATTTTTAGTTTAGGATTTTCTTGGGAATTCATGCACCGTTCTCCTGTGCCCCGGGGCTGTTCGATTTAACAAGTCTGATCAAAGGAAGAATTCGCCGATTTAAATTGCTGAAGTCATACCATTTTCGATTTTGGATTTTCGATTGCGAATGACTGATGACATAAGGGTTGGGATTTTGCCTATAGTGCCATTATTTTGGGAAAATGGTATCACAATAATTCGTGGATATGAAGTTGTTGTGAGTGTGCGAGGCAAGCATCAACCTTGATTTTTGATGTCTGGGTTTTCAATGCGGAATTCTTCTGAGCCACAGTTATCTGTCGTGCACCCCAATTTTATTATTTAATGATATTCACATAAACTCGTCTCCCGATAATTTTATTTCACCCCTTACCTTTATGCAGCAGGAGAGCAAACACTAATCTAGCCATTTTAACTGCCGTCTGCATATCTCAGAATACATAGGAATAACCGTCCTGATTGTGAGGTGACTTGCCAAATTTATGTTTGGTCCTGGCTCCTGGGACTGTTTTATTTGGTATGTGAAAGCTGCCCGCAGCAAGATACAATAGACAACCAACATCTTCGCCTGTGTTTTTTCCCACAAGTAACAGCAACTTTAACAGTCAGCCAAGGATACCGACCACAATCCGGCCCCGAGCCCCTGACTCATATTCGGGGGTGGCTGACAGACCACAGAGGTGTCTGTGGGAGTGACGCAATTGCTGTACCATTTTAGTTAGACTTGCACTTTTTTCCCCGATCTCGGCATTTTTTGTGCCTCCAGCAGACCTTCGACAAGCCAATTACTGCGGCGAAACACCGCAAGCTCGAGCATCCATCTGTTAATCTTAGCTAGGGATGTACTCTGTGGAAACCGATCGGTCGATTTTAGATTTTAGATTTTAGATTTTAGATGTACTCCACAGATCAATCGCGGAGCTTGAACTAGAGTCTAAAATTTCGATCTCTCCACGACCAGTGTCGGTGGCGGATATCGGTTGTTGGGCGGGGGGTCAATCAGCTCGATCGAGGTTTTGAAGGTCTCGCTCGCGCGCAGCAGAGTATCGAACCGACGGGGAAAACCCCTGCAGACTGTTTCCAGGCATCCAAATTTAAATTGGAGGTTGGAAAAGTACCCACTAGCTCAACAGGTAAGGCCGGTTCGCTCGGGGGCGGGCGAGGGATTGCCCACAACTGCTGAAAGCTGGGGTGCCAGCCCGGGGGGCGGCGGGGAACATCCGACGCCCCAGCGCGCCCGGTGTTAGTCCGATCTAGTCGTTGAGTTTTTCAACTACCGCTTGACGGATAAATTATATTCGATCGGGTATTTCCGTAAGCAGAGAGCGGTAAGATTCCGGGAACCTGACGTTAAAACCTTTGTGATTGTTTTTAATACCTTGCCCGCTAAGCTGTCGCGCATTTAATTTGTAAGCTACTGTTTACTTAAACTCTTGTGATGCCGGTCGAAAGCCAGGGATCAAGCTTCAATTTAAAGGCCAAATAGCTTATCCACCAATCTAGTATTAGGGGATGAGTTTTATTTTTTCATAAATCGAGTATTAAATGCTAAAAATTTTCCATTTACCTCACATACTCCTTAAAGTCAAGCACAATAAATGTAATTTAATCTGGCTAATAAACTATGCCTATAAGTTACGTTAGAATAGCAGTATAACATCAGTGAATTTTCTAAGATGGTAGCTTAGAAACCCGCGTAAAAAAATTAATATAGTGGCCTGGCATTGTGAATCCTTCATTTTTTTCCTCACCATCTCACCAACAACAAACTCCCGGACTTTCTGGTTTTTCGATCCGGGTCGCTGCACCCAACGACTTAACCCAGCTAGCTGATATTTTAGCCATGAGCTTTCACTCTCGCGAGGGGTTTGTAGAATGGGTGTATCCAGTGTTGCGTTTGGGCATTTACGAAGATTTAAAAAATCGATTGCGTTCTAAGGCAGAACATTACATTTGTCTGGTTGCTGAGCTAGTCTCGCGCGAGGAGGGAACGCAGAATTATAGATCGCACCGATCTCAGCGCATGGCAGGAACAGTAGAAATGGCTCTGCGTTCTCGCTTTCCTTGGCAAATACCGAGTTCTGACTATCCTTATTTGTCGAATTTAGCCGTTCACCCGGACTATCGGCGACAGGGCGTTGCTCAACAACTGCTCAGCAACTGCGAGGAGACAGCCAGAGAATGGGGATTTTCGGAGATTTACCTCCACGTTCTGGAAAATAATCATCCGGCGCGACAGTTGTACTATCAGGCCGGCTATCGCTTGCAACAGGTGGATTGGAATTTGACTGGTAGGCTGTTCGGCCAGCCGCGCCGCCTGTTTTTACGCAAGCAGATTTCGCTATCCTAAGTTAAGTATTTGAATTGATCGTGGGGAATTGGGGCGAAACAGGAAAAAGGAAAAAACAGCTATCCGTGTATCTTTAACTTCCGAATTGTGAATCAATGGAATGGGAATCGGGAATTAGTGATGAATTTTAGTTTGCTCTTAAGCCCGATCGCACAACACACTAAAATTAGTTGATAGTAAACACTTGAGCTACCAACCCTTGTGTACCTGGGAACACCTGAAAAACCCCATACACAGTTATATCAACTCCGGTAGCCTCGTCGGGCGTAAAAACCAGTCCAGAATCACGGATGGTGCAACAGAAATTGATATAACTAATCTGCGTTAATGTGTGTTTATCTGCCTGTATATGCGGTGAAAAAAAGATAATTTTTTAACCGTATCTAACAAGGAATTGACGCTAATTCAGGCCGATAAAGATAATAGATTTATGAATAATCCCGAGGCTAACAGATTGGATATTATACCAAATCAGGCTTGAATACGCCTTGATTCTTTAGTCTCTTAGAGAGGGACGAAAGGCAAGTCTAAGAGCGGTTTCAAGCGTCGAGTGCTATAAAGTTTCTAACCAAGATTGAGTATTGTGAGGAACGCCGCAGAAGTTCTGATCTGCTGCGGCGTTTTGTTCGCCAGAACAGGAGGCTTTCGCCGCCAATTCTAGAGTTCAGAGAGATTTGGTAGGAAATCCGAGGAGCCGATCGCCCCGTTAATCCCAACCAGATTCGCTAAAACCCGATCTGTTCCTGCTACTCGCAGCAACGTACCGTTCGGAGTGGCGCTAAATTGCAACTGCTGGAAACTCAGGCCGTCGCTCAAAACAAACTTATCGACGCCTATCTCGAAGTTAATCACAGTATCAGTGCCGCCCTCACCATTCAACACAAATCCATCCCTCCCAATACCTCCAATTAAAGTATCGTCGCCCAAGTCGCCAAACAACCAATCGTCTCCAGCGCCCCCATTGAGCAGGTCGTTATCTTTACCACCAATCAGGGTATCGCTGCCCGCATCTCCGTTGATAGTATCTTGGCCTTCGTTGCCGTAAAGCAAGTCATCGCCGTCACCGCCGTTGATGCAGTCTTGCTGGTCGTTTGCGCCCACCGAGAAAGCCCGGTTATCAGCCCGATCGCCATAGATGGTATCGTTGCCCTCGCCACCGCAGAGTTCATCGCTGCCGTCACCGCCGTAAATCAAGTCGTCGCCCAGATCTCCGTGTATGAGGTCGTTAGCTTTACCGCCGTAAATCAAGTCGTTGTCTTGACCGCCACTGATGGTATCTTCAGCTTCATCGCCGAACAGCACATCAGCACCGATGCCCCCAAAGAGCAAGTCCTGACCGCCAACATCATTAGCTCGACTTCGAGCACCGCCGTACATGGTGTCGTCGCCGCTGTCGCCAACAAGGGTATCAGAGCCGAGTTCGCCCCAAATCAGGTCATTATCTTTGCCACCCCAAACACAATCATTGCCTTTACCTGCTTGCACGGTATCATTACCGTGGCCGCCGCCGATGATGTCGTTGCCGCCGTCGGCAAAGATTAAGTCTTGTTCGCCGAGATCCCCGATGGACTGGGAACTGCCACTGTCGCCGAGCAGAGTATCGGCTCCTTCGCCGCCGTAGAGGGTATCGGAGCCTAATTGACCGTAGATGATGTCATTGCCTTTACCTCCGTAAGCGCGATCGTTATCTTTGCCTGCAACCAGCGTATCGTTGGCTTGTTGGCCGTTGAGGAAGTCGTTACCGAAGCCTCCGTACAGCAAGTCGCGTCCCTGGGAGTCGCTGGCCCTTTGGTCGGCGATGCCGCCCAACAACGTGTCGGAGCCGAGGCCACCAAACAAGGTATCGGAGCCGAGTTCGCCCCAAATTCGGTCATTTTCTTTACCTCCAAGGGCAATATCGTCACCTTTACCGGTATGGATGGTATCGTCGCCCTCGTTGCCGTTAATGATGTCTGCACCCTCGCCTCCGAAAATCAAATCGCGAGCATCGTCAGGACTCTGGGAGTTGTTCTGGCCGGTGTCTCCGAGAATCGTATCCGCACCTCGATCTCCAAACAGGGTGTCAGAGCCTAAGTCGCCGGCAATCCAGTCGTTCTGTTTGCCTGCAAATACGATATCGTTGCCCTCGTCTCCGTAAACAATATCGGTGTCAATGTTCCCAAAAATCGTGTCATTGTCTTCGTTGCCGTAAATTTCGTCCGCGCCGTCTTCACCTAAAAGCAGGTCGTTGCCTTCAAAACCGACAATTTTTTGGTTGCCTTTGGTGTCTACGATGAAGTCATCGCCGCCGGTTCCTTTGGTGGTTTGTCCCTCTGAAAATTGTGAAATAGGCCGGACAAATCCAACTGCGGGTGGTTGCTGCGGGGGCGCAAAGTTAATTCCCGGTTTTTCAATAATGGGCTGACACAAACAGTCGGTATCTGGTTCTCCGATCGGATTTGAGAGGATCGGGGATGCCGGCGTTGGTGTGGGAGTTGGCGCAACTGGCCGCAAAATAGCCACCACAGTAGCGGCTGCGGGACTGGAGGCGCCCCTGTTGTCTGTGGCGCTGTAGGTGAAATTGGCTCCTGTAAAGTTGCCTGTCGTGAAGAAAAATAGTTGCTGTAACTGTTCTGGAGTCAGGACTTGGCCTGGTGTCACCGGTACGCCGCCGTTGGCGGGATCTCCTAAAAACAGGACTGCTTGGTCTGGTGAGGGCAGGGTGTCGATGGTGTAAGAGACGATCGACCCGTCGGGGTCGCTGCCTCCCAATCCGGTGACTAACTGGCTGCTGTTGGGCCCGAGGCTGGAGTTGGCATTGTTGGCCAATGGCGGTTGGTTGTTAGTTGGAGTTGGCGTTGGTGTGGGAGTTGGCGCAACCGGCCGCAAGATAGCCGTCACAGTAGCGGCCGCGGGACTGGAGGCGCCGCTGTTGTCTTTCGCGCTGTAGGTGAAATTGGCTCCTGTAAAGTTGCCTGTCGTGAAGAAAAATAGTTGCTGCAACTGTTGAGGAGTAAGGACTTGACCTGCTGTGACTGCTTGACTGCCGTTGGCTGGATCTCCTAAAAACAGGACTGCTTGGTCTGGTGAGGGCAGGGTGTCGATGGTGTAAGAGGCGATCGACCCGTCGGGGTCGCTGCCTCCCAATCCTGTGACTAACTGGCTGCTGTTGGGCCCTAGGCTGGAGTTGGCATTGTTGGCCAATGGTGGCTGGTTGTCAGTTGGAGTTGGCGTTGGTGTGGGAGTTGGCGCAACCGGCCGCAAGATAGCCGTCACAGTAGCGGCCGCGGGACTGGAGGCGCCGCTGTTGTCTGTGGCGCTGTAGGTGAAATTGGCTCCTGTAAAGTTGCCTGTTGTGAAGAAAAATAGTTGCTGTAACTGTTCTGGAGTCAGGACTTGACCTGGTGTCACTGGTACGCCGCCATTGGCTGGATCTCCTAAAAACAGGACTGCTTGGTCTGGTGAGGGCAGGGTGTCGATCGTGTAAGAGGCGATCGACCCGTCGGGGTCGCTTCCTCCTAATCCTGTGACTAACTGGCTGCTGTTGGGCCCGAGGCTGGAGTTGGCATTGTTGGCTAATGGTGGCTGGTTGTCAGTTGGAGTCGGTGTTGGTGTGGGAGTTGTTGGAGTCGGTGTTGGTGTGGGAGTTGTTGGAGTCGGTGTTGGTGTGGGAGTTGGAGTTGGAGTCAGAGTTGTGGTGACTGTAGATGCGTTGTTGCCCGGAGTGGGGTCAGCGGTAGTTGAGGTACTTCTGGCGGTGTTGCTGACGCTGCCGGATGCAGGTGCG